>OZ244152.1:900000-1107500 GCA_965216125.1 Candidatus Multivorans sp.
GTCGTCGACGCGGCCGACATCCTTCTGCAACTGCAGGAGGTACTCGATCACCCGGTAGAAATCCTCGGCCGAAAGGGTCTTCCGGTCGACGGGCACCTGGGTCTCGAGCTTGATGTTGAACTTGAACCGGCCGACGCGCGAGAAGTCGTACCGCTTGGAGTCGAAGAACATGCCGTAGAACAGCGAACGCGCACTCTCGTGCGTCGGTGGATCGCCCGGGCGCATCCGCCGGTAGATCTCGATCTGCGCCTCCTTCGGGTCCCTGGTCGTGTCCTTCGCCAGGGTGTTCGAGATCGTCGCGCCACACAGTTCCCAGTCCGGGAAGAAGACCTCCAGTTCGCTGTGGTTGCGCTCCGCGAGGCGCTCGTCGAGGTCCTCCGGAATCGGCTCGTTCGCCTCCAGCAACACCTCGCCGGTGTCCTCGTCGATCACGTCGGCGATCAGGAAGGCGCGCTCCAGCTCCTGCGGACCGACCTCCGCTTCGATGTTGTCGCCGGCGTCCAGGCGCTCGATCGCCGTCTCGTCCAGGGTCAGGCCGGCGAAGACGCTGTAGTGGTGTCGGATGCCCCGGCTCGAGCGGTCGCGCAGTCGTTCGCGCTCGAGCACATCCGGACCGATGCCGAGGCGGTAGACATCTCCGCCTGAAAGCGTCAGCGGCATCGCGGTGTAGAACTGACGCAGGATTTGCTCGTTCGTCTCCAGACCCAGGGCACGCAGGAACACGGTGCCGTAGAACTTCCGCTTGCGATCGATCCGGACCGACAGGATGTCCTTCTGGTCGTACTCGAACTCCACCCAGGAACCCCGATAGGGAATGATCTTCGCCAGGTAGACGCGCTTGTCGCGCGTGAAGAACACGCCGGGGCTGCGGTGGAGCTGGCTGACGATCACCCGCTCCGTTCCGTTGATGATGAAGGTGCCGGTGTCGGTCATCAGCGGGATCTCGCCGAAGTAGACCTCTTCTTCCTTCGCATCCCGCATCATCCGCGTACCGGTCTCCGGGTCCTTGTCGTAGACGAAGAGACGGAACGTGACCTTGAGCGGTACGGCGTAGGTCATGCCGCGCTCGCGGCACTCGGCGATCGAGTACTTGTGCTGGAGTTCGACCGGCCCGCCGCAGGTGTCGCACTTGGTGACCCGGTTCGCGTTGACGGCGCCGCAGCTCGGGCAGCCGACGCTGTCCTCCAGCGGATGATCCGTCATGATCTTGTCGCCGCAGTTGGTGCACGACATGCGCAGGTACTCGAGCCCCTTCAACCCGAGGCCCTTCTCCCTTTTTTCCTTCGGGCAACGGCAGTGCCAGTCGCCGATCGAGTAGCTGACGAAGTCGAGCGAGCAGGTCTCCCGAAAGTCCCAGAACGGGAAGATGCCGGTAAAGACAGCCTGCAGGCCATGGTTCACCCGCTCGTCCGCAAGCAGGTTCATCTGCAGGAACCGGTCGTAGGAACGGCGCTGCACACCGATCAGGTTCGGAATCGCCAAGGTCGTCTCGATGGTCGAGAAGTCCATCCGACCGTTGCCGTTGCCGTTGCGGTGACCGCTCGACGCGTTGCTGTGATCCGTCATGCTTCGATGTCTCCTACTTCAGGTCCTCTGCGCGAGGCGAGAGCAAGGCAGGTGCTGTAGCCGGGGCGACGAGCACAGATGTGCGCCCGGGAATTGGTCCGCCGCGCTTCGGCGAGCGGATAGAGATGGAAGAGCGCTGGATCGACGGGGCAACCACACGAATGCCACCCCGGCGCCGAATGCCGGGTTGAGGTTGGCCAACGTGATTCTACGCCGACCCGGGAGAAGATCGTCAGCCGGAATGGCTATTTGACCTCGGCCTGGCCGCCGGCCTCCTCGATCTTCGACTTGACTTGGTCTGCCTCGTCCTTCGAGACACCTTCCTTGACGGCGACCGGCGCCGACTCGACCAGGTCCTTTGCCTCCTTCAATCCGAGGCTCGTGACCTCGCGCACGACCTTGATGACGGCGATCTTCTTGTCGCCGAACGAGGTCAACTGCACATCGAACTCGGTCTGTTCTTCGGCCTCTTCGGCCTCGCCGCCGGCCCCGACCGCGGCCACCGGAACCGCCGCCGCCGCCGCGGACACACCGTAGTGCTCTTCGAGGTCCTTGACCAGCGTGTTCAGTTCGAGGACGGTCATCTCGTCGATCTGCTTGATTAGTTCCGCTGCTGCTACTGCCATTTCCTTGGCTCCCCTTCCTATTCAGCGGCGCCGGTCCGGCGCCGCGGTTCCAAACATCGTTAGCGAGGGCGGCTGTCAGCCCTCTTCCTTCTGGCTTGCAATCTCGTTCAGGGTGCGGAGGAACTGCGGCGTCACGTCGCCCAGACCCCGCACCAACCGCGCAATCGGCGACTGGAGCAGGAACAGGAGCTTCGCCACCAGGGCCTCCCGGTTCGGTAGGTTGGCGATCTCCCCAATCGCCTCGCCCGAGATCGTCTGGCCGTCCACCAGGGCGGCCTTGAACTCGATCACCGGAACGTCCTTCGCGAACTCGGTCAGCGCCTTGGCCAATCCGACCGGATCGTCCTCGCTGTATGCGATCGCGGTCGGCCCGGTCAGGTGCTCCGAAAGAGCGCCAAGGCTCGAGTCTTCGAAAGCGAGCTTGGCGATCCGGTTCTTGACCACCAAGTAGCTGCCGCCGGCTGTTCGCACCCGGTGCCGCAGGTCGTCGACCTGCCCCACCGTGATGCCGGAGAATCCAACCAGGAACGCATGCGGCGCGCCGACGACGTCGCTCTGGTAGCTGGCCAGCAACTCGGCCTTCGTCTCCCGTGTCAGTGCCATTTTCTCTCGACTCCTCCAGATCGTCTCGGTCGCTTACGACGCTTCCGCCGCAAAGGCTTCGGCCGCGTCGACCCGAACGCCCGGGCCCATCGTTGAACTCAGGTTGACCGAGCGGACATACGTGCCCTTGGCCGCGCTTGGCCGCGCCCGGATCACCTCGGCCAGCAGGACCGCGGCATTCTCCTTCAACTGTTCCTTGTCGAAAGAGACCTTTCCCAGCGGCGCATGGACGATTCCAGCCTTGTCGACCCGGAAGTTGACCTTGCCCGCCTTGATGTCCCCGACCGCCTTCGCCACGTCGACGGTGACGGTCCCTGTCTTCGGGTTGGGCATCAAACCGCGGGGGCCCAGCACGCGACCCAGCCGGCCCACCACGCGCATCATGTCCGGCGTCGCGACCACGGCGTCGAAGTCCAGCCAGCCGTCCTGAATCCGCTTCGCCAGTTCCTCGCCGCCGACCGCATCGGCGCCGGCGGCCTCGGCCTCCTGGAGCTTCTCGCCGGAGGCGAAGACCAGCACCCGGACGGTTCGCCCGGTGCCGTGCGGCAGCACGACGGTGCCGCGCACCATCTGATCCGCGTGCCTGGGGTTCACGCCCAGGCGAATCGCGATCTCCACCGTCTCGTCGAACTTGACGTAACTGCCGTTCTTGACCTGCTCCAGGGCCTCGTCGAGCCCGTGCGAACGGTCTTCTACGGCCGCCTTCGCCTGCCTGTATTTACTGCCTGCCTTGGCCACGCGGGTTTCTCCTTGCCTTCGTTCCTTGACTCTTCGACGCCGATCAGGCGTCGATCTCAAGCCCCATCGATCGGGCAGTGCCGGCGATGATCCTGCACGCGCCGTCCAGGTCGACCGCGTTCAGGTCGGGCATCTTCGTGCGCGCGATCTCTTCGAGTTGGGCGCGGGTCACCGTGCCGACCTTGTCCCGGTTGGGCTCAGCCGATCCCTTGTCCAGGGAGGCCGCCTTGAGCAGCAGCACCGCAGCCGGCGGCGTCTTGGTGATGAACGAGTAGGTGCGATCCGCATGGACCGTGATCAACACCGGGATGATCAACCCGTCATCGCCCTGCGTCCGGGCGTTGAACGCCTTGCAAAAATCCATGATGTTCAGACCGGCCTGACCCAGGGCAGGCCCGACCGGAGGCGCGGGCGTCGCTGCGCCGGCGGGGATCTGCAACTTGATCTGCCCGACTACTCTCTTGCCTGTCGTTCTTTTCGCCATCGTTTCCTACCTGGTTTCAACCAACCAAACTCGACTTCTGAATCGCCCCGTGAAGCGCTCTCAGGTCTTCTGCACCTGGAGGAACTCGAGTTCGACCGGCGTCTGGCGGCCGAAGATCGTGACCATCACCTTCAACGTGCTCCGGTCCAGGTTGATCTCTTCCACGGTGCCGGTGAAGTTGTTGAAGGGCCCGTCCACGATCCTGACCAGCTCGCCCTTCTCGAACAGGTACTTCGGCTTCGGCTTCTCCTTCGCGGTGACCACCTTCTCGATGATCGCGTCGACCTCGCTCTGGTCGAGCGGCGTCGGCTCCTTGCCGGTACCGACGAAGCCGGTCACCTTCGGCGTGTTCTTGACCACGTGCCACGCCTCGTCCGAGATCTTCAGCCGTCCGTCGCCACGCGGCTGGCACTCGATCTCGATCAGGATGTAGCCGGGGAAGAACTTGCGCTGGGTTTCCCGTTTCTTGCCGCCCTTGAGCTCGACGATCGTCTCGGTCGGGATGCGCACGTCGCCGAACGCGTGGCCCAGACCGTGCGCCTCCGCGCGCTGCCGCAGGGTCTCCCGCACACGCTCCTCGTAGCCCGAGTACGTATGGACGATGTACCACTGCCGCTGCGGAACGGAGGCTTCCTCGCCGCCGTCTGCCAACGCCTCGACGCTGCCCATGGCTGCCGCTTTGACTTCGCTCATCGGGTACTCCCTGTGGTCGCTCGCGCCCCGCGTCTCACTGCAGGAACAGGTCGATCAGGCCCTGGTAGAGACGCTGGATGACGAGATCGGCGATCCAAAGGAAGATGGCGAAGATGACACTCGTGATCAGCACGACCCCCGTGGTGCCCACAACCTCTTCCCGCGAGGGAAAGGTGACCTTCTTCATCTCGGTGCGCACCTCTCCCAGGAACACGCCGAGCCTGCCGACTGCCGCCATCTCTATCCTCCTGCCCCTTCCGGTCTCGGTGAACTTCGCCCTGTCTCCGCTAAACCCGTCTCAATCCCGTCCGCAGCATCCGTCCTGCCGATCCGGCTCCCAGCGCGCCCGCGGAATCGCCCGTAGACGTCTGGCAGGCCAGGAGGGTCTCGAACCCCCAACCTTCGGTTTTGGAGACCGATGCTCTACCAATTGAGCTACTGGCCTGAGTCCTCAAGTCCAGTCGTGAATCCAACCCCTTACTCGACAATGTCGGTGACGGTGCCGGCGCCGACCGTACGGCCGCCCTCGCGAATGGCGAAACGCACGCCCTTCTCCATCGCGATCGGAGCGATCAGGTCCACGTCCAGCGTCACGTTGTCGCCGGGCATCACCATCTCCGTCCCCGCAGGCAGGTTCGCCACACCCGTCACGTCCGTCGTGCGGAAGTAGAACTGCGGACGGTAGCCGTCGAAGAACGGCGTGTGACGGCCCCCCTCGTCCTTGCTCAGCACGTACACCTCGCCCTTGAACTTCGTGTGCGGCGTGATCGAACGAGGATGAGCCAGCACCTGGCCCCGCTCCACCTCGTCCTTCTTCGTACCCCGAAGCAGAACACCGATGTTGTCGCCAGCTTCACCGGAGTCCAGAAGCTTCCGGAACATCTCCACCCCCGTCACCACCGTCGACTTCGTCTCCCGAATGCCCACGATCTCCACCGTCTCGCCGACCTTCACCCGACCGCGCTCCACGCGGCCCGTTACCACCGTGCCGCGACCAGAAATCGTGAAAATGTCCTCGATCGGCATCAGGAAAGGCTGGTCCACCGCCCGCTCAGGCGTCGGAATGTACGAGTCCACAGCCTCCAGCAGCTCCACCACCTTCGATCCCCACTCGCTCCCAGGATCGCCGCTCTCCAACGCCTCGAGCGCCGAACCACGAATGATCGGAATCTCGTCGCCAGGAAACTCGAACGATGACAGCAGGTCCTGAAGCTCAAGCTCAACCAGGTCCAGCAACTCCTCGTCGTCCACCATGTCGCACTTGTTCATGAACACCACGATGTGCGGCACGCCAACCTGACGAGCCAACAGCACGTGCTCCCGCGTCTGAGGCATCGGACCGTCCGCCGCCGACACCACCAGGATCGCACCGTCCATCTGGGCCGCGCCCGTGATCATGTTCTTCACGTAGTCCGCGTGACCAGGACAGTCCACATGAGCGTAGTGCCGGTTCGGCGTCTCGTACTCCACGTGAGCCGTCGCGATCGTGATCCCGCGCTCACGCTCCTCAGGAGCCTTGTCGATCTCGTCGAAAGGCACGAACTCCGCACCCCCGGACTTCGCCAGAATGTTCGTGATCGCTGCCGTCAGCGTCGTCTTGCCGTGATCCACGTGACCGATCGTCCCCACGTTCACGTGCGGCTTCGTACGCTTGAACTTCTCCTTAGCCATTGCGCTCGTTGCCTCTCCCGCTCTAGCGGCTCAACTATCCGTATGCTTGCTGCTCTGATGCCCGTCTGGAGCCCACGACCGGATTTGAACCGGTGACCCCTTCCTTACCAAGGAAGTGCTCTACCCCTGAGCCACGTGGGCAGCCGTCTCAGGATTCCCCATCTTCAAGTCTCTGAACCGTGTTCCGGGACACCCTTGTCTCCCCACCCCAAGACGACCCTCAAACACGCAATGGGACCCGCCCCCCGGAGCCAAGCTCCGCGGTGCATCGCGGGGAAGAGGCGGAGTCTAGCCGCTTCTTGGGCGGCCGTAAACCCCCCCTGCAACATCCATCTCGTTGGGGATTGCCCGCCGGCCCCTACGACGCCTGATGGCGTACGACGTCGCCGTCGACCAGGAAGACGACGTCCTCGGCGACGTTCGTCGCCAGATCGGCCATCCGCTCGAGATAGCGCGAGATCGACAGGAACTGGATGCTGGCCGACGCCATTTCGGGATCCTCGTCGATCATCCTCTGGACCACGCCGTACATCGCCTCGTGACTGCGGTCGACGACCTCGTCCTCCGCAATCACCGAACGGGCGAGCTCCGTGTCGCCGCCCACGACCGCGTCCAGGGCCGCCCGGAGCATCCTCGGAATGCTCTCGGCCATGGTCCAGATCTCTTCCGGGACTTCGACCGGCTCGGCCACCGCAAGACTCTCGGCGCGCTCGGCGAGGTTGCGGGCCAGATCGCCGGCCCGTTCCAGATCGTTGTTCACCTTCAGGTACGTCACGACCATTCTCAGGTCCGATGCCACGGGCGAGTGCAGGGCGAGGATCTTGAGGCACTCCTCTTCGACCTCGATCTCGCGGGCGTCGATCACGCGGTCCTGGCGCTGAACTTCGTGGGCCAGGTCGACGCTCCGCTCCCGGAGTGCCTGTAGCGACTTGGCGATCATGTCCTCGACCATCGCAGCCACCTCCAGGAGCGCCCGCGTCACCTGGTCGAGATCGCGCTGTAGATGAATCCTCAAGCCATCAATCCTAGTCCCATCAATCCTAGTCCCACCGAAACCCGAGACCGAAGCGAATGTCGCGCAGTCGTGTGAAGAGCGCGTGAAGCACGGCTCAGCCGGCGGTGGGCAACCAGAAGCGGAACGTCGAGCCCCGCCCCCGTTCGCTCTCCACTTCCACCCCTCCGCCGTGTCGTCTGGCCACGTTCTTGACGATCGCCAGACCCAGGCCGGTGCCCCCGAGCTCCCTGGAGCGGGCGCGGTCGACGCGGTAGAAGCGCTCGAAGATCCGGTTCAGGTGCTCCGATGCGATGCCCGGCCCCTGGTCTTCGACCTCGAGAACCGCCCGACCGTTCTCCGCCTGCAGACGCACCACCACCCGACCGCCCGCCGACGAGTACTTCACCGCGTTGTCGACCAGATTGGACAGCGCCTGCCGGATCGCTTCCTCCTCACCGAGAACCTGAACCGGGGCTTGGGGGCATTCGACGACCAGTTCGAGACCGCGCTCCTCGCTGGACGGCCCAAGCAGACTCAACACTTCGCCCACCGGCGACCGCAGATCGACGATCTGCTCGGGCGGCTCGGCCGAGGACTCGATCCGCGACAGCGTGAGCAGATCGGAAACCAGGGCGCTCAGACGCCTGCTCTGCCCGCGGATCTTGCGCAGGAAGCGGCCACGCGTCGCGCCGTCGACCGGATCCGCGTCCAGCAAGGTTTCCACGTAGCCGTGAATGGCGGTCAGGGGCGTCTTCAGCTCGTGCGAGACATTGGACACGAAGTCGCGGCGCATGCTCTCCAACCGCTCCAGCTCCGTGATGTCGTGGATCACCGCCACCGCCCCTTCGACCTGGTCGCCGTCCCGCCGCGACGAGAGCAGGGGCGACGCGTTCAGCTCGAACCGGTTCGGGCCGCCATCCTGGTCGGTGAAGCGCGCCAGGGTGAACGTACGACTCACCTGCCTGCGCTTCTCCATCGCCTCGATCAGGGCGCCCGAGATCTCCGGCTGGCGCGACAGTTCGTAGATCGGACGTCCGACCGCCAACTCCGGCGCCGGGCGCCTGAACCAGTTCGCGGCCACCGCGTTCAGGTGCAGCACCTGCCGGTCGAGGTCGATCGCCACCACCCCTTCGACCATGCCGGAGAGCACCGCCGTCAACTGGTTGCGCTCCGCCTTGAGCTGTTCGACCTGTTCCACGAACTGCGCTTCGTTTTCCCCCAGACGGGCTTCGAGCCGGGCGAACTCGTCACCGCGGCCGTCCTCGGCCCGCGGCACGCGCGCTCCGAGCGCAGAGGCCTTCTCCAGCAGATCCCGCGCTCGCTTCGCCAACCGGCTGGCGCCGATACCGGCACAGGCGCCCGCCAGCAGCGCCAGGGTCCAGAAGACGGCCGGGCCGAGTCGACCCGAAGCCGCTGCGCCCCCAAGCAGGAGACCCGTTACGAGCAGGGCGACCCCGCCTAGCAAGAGGCGCCAGAAGAGAGGTGAGCGAATCATCGGAACTCCCGGGCGGCCGGACCCCGGCGGCGCCGACGCGGCCGCGTCGAGCATCCACAACCTACACCTCTGACGTACACGTTTGGCGCTACCCGTCTTCCTCGCTGAAGCAGTAGCCGATGCCGCGGACCGTTTCGATCACGTCGCGGTGCGGCCCGAGCTTCTTGCGCACCGCCCGGACGTGGACATCGATGTTCCGGTCGATCACCACTGCACGGTCCCCAATCGCCCGGTCCAGGAGTTGGCCGCGGGTGAACACGCGGCCCGGGTGCGAGGCCAGGAAGTGCAGAAGGCGAAACTCGGTGGGCGTGAACTCCAGCCGCTGACCCTCGACCTTGATCCGGTGCTTGACCGGGTCGATCTGAAGCGGCCCCCGAGTCACACGACGTTCCGGATCGCGGTCCCGCATCGGGCCCCGCCGCAGGACCGTCCGAACGCGGGCGATCAGTTCCCGGGGGCTGAAGGGCTTGTGGATGTAGTCGTCGGCGCCGACGGCGAGACCGAGGACGACGTCGCTCTCCTCGCCGCGGGCCGTGACCATGATCACCGGCAGGTCGCGGGTCGATTCCACCGAGCGCAAGCGACGGCACACATCGAGACCGTCCAGACCGGGCAGCAGCAGGTCCAGCAGCACGATGTCCGGCTTCTCGCGGCCGATCACGGCAAGACCGGCACGGCCGCTGGTCGCCGTTGCGACATCGAAACCCTCCCGCCGCAGGTTGTACTCGATCAGCTCGAGGATGTCGGGCTCGTCCTCGATGACGACGACCTTCGTGGCGCTCATGGATTTTCGGCACCCCCCAATACGGTTGACCTGCCCCAAGGCCCGCGGCAGAACTCCCGGAGGCCGACGCTGCGCGCCGGATGCGGGCAAGATGCCCGCGTGCCATCCGTGCGCCCGATAACGGGCGCACGGACTGGTTCGCGTGTGGCGCGGGTCGCGCCACACGAGTTCCCAGGCCAGATCGTTCTGCCGCCCAAGATCCTAGCCAGCCTTCCGTGAAGGCGCGACAAAGCTCCACTCGAACCGGATGGTAGACATCGGACCCTCCCGCGTATGATGCTCTGCGAAGATCGCAAAGACGGGAGCATCCTGCCGGCCGGCCTGACGGACCGACCGGCTGCTCGCGGCGACGCCTCCAAGACCCGAACCTGGACCCTGCGACAAGTGCGAGTGCTCCGTCTTCTGACGACTGCTGCGTTGATTCCCATCGCCGCGGCCGCTCAGAACAACGAAAACCCCAACGACCGGTTCTCGGTCAGCGTCGGCGGACGGCTCCACGTCGAGGCCAGCACGTCCTCTCCCCACCCGGACCTGGCCGACCGGTTCCAGTTCGAGGACGGCATCGACTGGCGACGCGCCCGCCTGGTGCTGAACGGCGAGTTCCTCGACCGCTTCACCTTCAAGATCGAGCACGACATCGCCAGCGGCGACATCGTGCCCACGGATGTCTTCATCGAGGCAACGCCCGACGGTGGCGCAGCCACCTTCCGCGCGGGGCACTTCAAGGAGCCGTTCAGCCTCTCCATCCTCCAATCGTCCAACTACCACTCGTTCATCGCGCGCCCGGCCGCGGCCACCGCCCTGGCGCCGGGGCGCAACCTCGGCTTCATGATCCACGACCGGCTTCCCGGCGACCGCGTCGCCTGGGCCGTAGGCGCCTTCCGAGACAGCGACGGCTACGACATGCGGCCCGGGTCGGACTGGAGCCTGACCGGCCGCCTCACCGGCCTCGCCCTCGACGGCGACGAAGGAAGCGATCTCCTGCTCCACCTCGGCGCGGGGGTTTCGCACCGCCAGCCCACCGCGGACGCGGTCCGCCTGCGCGGGCGCGCCGGCGTACGGCTCGCGCCGCGCAAGGTCGACACCGGATGGCTTCCGGCCGACGGCTTGCGACTGCTGGGCGTCGAGTTGGCGCTCGCGCGGGGTTCCTTCTGGCTGCAGGGCGAGGTGCTGTCGGCCCACGTGGACCTGCTGCCGGTTGCTTCCCCGGATGGTCAGAGCGCCCGGTTCGAGGCCCGGTACGTCGAAGCGGGCTGGTTCCTCACCGGGGAGAGGAAGCCCTACAGTCGCAGCTCCCGCACCTTCACCCGGTTGAAGCCGAAGGCGCCCGTGCCCGAGGGCAAGGGCGCCTGGGAACTCGCCGCTCGCTGGGATCACATCGATCTGAGCGGCGGGTCTGTCTTCGGCGGCAGCCAGCAGAGTCTCTCCCTGGCCCTCAACTGGATCCTGCGCAGCGATTTGCGGGCGCTCCTGAACTACGTGTCGACCGACCCGGACGGAGCCGGATCGGTCGACCACGCGGGCCTGCTCTTACACGTGGACTTCTAGCAAGCCCCTGGAACGAGTAGCCGAACCCCAGGCTCGCCGATCAACTGCCGCAGCGGCCGATCCTCGGCGAACTCGCCTCAGTCGCCGAGATGCCCGGCCAGGAACGCCGCGTAGCGTTCCGAAGCCTCGATCCGGTTCACCCGGTTGCGAAAGCCGTGGCCCTCGTCCGGGAACAGGACGTACTCCACCGGCACCCCGTTCGCCCGCACCGCCTCGACCAGTTCGTCGCTCTCGACCTGGAGCACGCGCGGATCGTTGGCGCCCTGGACAACGAGCAGCGGCCGAACGATGTTCGAGGCGTGAAACAGCGGCGAGATGCGGTGCAGTCGCTCGCGCTCGGTGGCCGGGTCGCCCAGCTCCCCGAGCAGCGCCACCTTCTGGGCCTGCCACCACGGCGGCGTGCTCTCAAGCGTCCGGATCCAGTTCGTGACCCCGAAGATGTCGATGCCGACATCGAAGACTTCCGGCTCGAACGCCAGCGCGGCCGCCACCATGTAGCCGCCGTAACTGCCGCCGATGATGCCGACCCGCGAACCGTCGACGAACTCCTGGGACTCGAGCCAGGTGCGCGCCCACACGCAGTCCTGCAGGTCGACCTCGCCGTGCTTCTTGTCGTCCATGTGGAAGAAGGTCTTGCCGTAGCCGGACGAACCGCGGTTGTTCACGCCGAGGACGACGTAGCCCTGATTCACCAGGTGCTGGATCTCGGCGCGGTAGGTGCGGCGGGTCTGACCGCCCGGTCCGCCGTGGACCCAGACCATCGCGGGCGCCGGATTGTCCGCCGACGCCCCGTGCGGCTGCCAAAGGATGGCCGGGATCTCCAGCCCGTCGAAGCTCGGGTAGCGGATGACCTCGGTCGTCACCAGATCCTCGACATCGATCTCGGGGTTCAGGCTCTCGGTCAGGCGAACCGCCTCGCCGCCCTGCTCCAGGTCGTAGACGTAGAGGTCCGAAGGCGCCCGGTCGCTGCTCAGGTAGAAGGCCATCAGGCGATCGCTGGCAGAGAAACGGACTCCCGCCACATCGCCGGCGGGCAGATCGGGAAGCTCGACCGGAGCGCCGGTCTCGGTGTCCAGCACCTCGACCGCTGTGGCCCCATCCTCATTGATGGCCGAAACCCGGTAACGGCCCGTCTCGGAGTAGGAGACGCCGAAGACATCCCAGTCGGCTGCCAGCACCAGCTCCGGCGCGCCGCTCGCAAGGTCGTAGGACCACACCTGGGCGAACTCGCCGTATTCGTTCGTCCCGTAGTGAAGCTGCGCGCTGTCCGGCGTGAAGCCGCCCGAGGAGTGCTCGACGTCACCCTCGTGCGAGGAAGCGTGGACCAGGCGACCGGCCTCGAGATCGTAGGCGTAGACATCGCTGTCGTAGTTGCTGTTCAGGCGGTCGAGGGCAACCCACCGGCCGTCGTCGCTGACGTCGCCGAGGCTGAAGGCGCCGTCGTTCTCGAACACCCGGTGTCGCGCAAAGTCCCAGGTCCCGGGAGGCGGCACCTCGTAGCGGTAGAGATCCATGGCGAAGGGCGTGCGCTCGTTCGTCCGCACGAAGAAGGCCCCGCCGTCGGCCTGCCAACCGGCGAAGGAGGCGCGCACGTTCTCTCCCGGCGTCAGGTCGACGGCGCCCTCCGGAACGTCCCCGGCGCCGTCCGACCCCACGTACAGGTGGTTCAACTCGTTGCCGCCCTGGTCGCCCGTGTACAGAAAACGGTCGTCGCTCGGGAAGTAGCTCTGCGCGAACACCGGGCCCGCGCTGTCGGTCAGTAGCTCGGGCTCGCCGCCCGACGTCGGCACGCTGTACACGGCCCATACTCCGCTCACGTCGCTGGAGATCAGCAGACGGCTCTCGTCGGCCGAAAACGACGCCCCGCGGTAGGAGGTCGTGCTGTGGAAGGCGGCGGCGCTGTAGACCGCGGGTTGCCGCGGGGCCGGTAGGTCACCGGCGGCGCAGCCGAGGATTAGCAGGGCGACAAAAGGCGCTCCCGGAAACGACGAGTAACCACGATGGGAGCAGAACCAGCTTGTGCTGAGTGTCATGAAACGAAGCCTCCTCGAGTGACGGCGGCCGCCCCGGCAGGGTATTCTCATCGCTTCCCGGCCCAGTAGTCTAGAAGCTGCGGCTTCGGTTTGGGTGGGACTATCACGTCGTCGATCTTGTGAGGCGGTCGTATCGACCCGATGTCTGGGAAGCTGAGGCCGTAGGCCACGCCCAGTCGTTCCATCGCGTCAGTGGAGGGCGTCTCGTCACCCCAAGCGTCCAGAGTTGACGACAAAGCCCTGTAACGGAAGAGCGAAACACTCTCCGCAAGCTGACGGATGGCGTCCTCCGAATTTCTTCCAGCTCTACCCACCAGATCAAAGCCACGACCGCCGCCGGTCACGAACACCTGCAATCCATCTCTCCAGTGAGGGGCCAGAGGATCCCTCAGCTTCCTAAGGCGCCAGAATAGCTTCACGAGCGCCTTGGTCACGTCACCTAGATACTCGTCGTCGATCTTGTTCAGCGCTTCGCGAATCTCGACGCCTGGCCGCTCGACGTAGTCCAAGGCCCGTTGCGGGATCACCGCGAACGGCCCAGCCTCCCGAGATGGCACGCCCGGTCGCGGCCGACAGCCTGCCTCCTCCGTCTTCGCCAAGCGTTTGACATGTACCTCCAGGACATCCAAGCGCTCCACGAGAGCCGTCAAGAGCTCGTACCGATCGTCCCCCTGCCGCTCGTGGAGCACGAAGCCACAAACATCGATCGTCGAGGCACCAACGTCGACGATGACATGCAGACCATCCCGCCGCTCCCTGGCCCGTGCGTAGCCGGCAACCTCGGCAACGATCTCCGGCACGACCTCAAGTAGAACGTCCTGGTCGGAGGGATCGGAGACTAGGAGTGCCGCCACCGCGTCCTTCATGGTCGGCGCTTCCCTCCGCAGCGAAAGGCGCCAAGCTGCGCGGCCGACGGCGAGAAAGCACTCCCGCGTCTCGTCGTCGTCGTAGCCGGCCGACGGGATGCCCAGGTTCACCGCCCAGCGAATCACGTACTTCCCGTATACGTCGGCCTGTTTGTCGAGTACGTACTGCCGAGAGGTCCGAAGAACCCACGCCAAGTAGGCAGCCGCCAAGGCCCGAGCATCTCGGGAGCCGGGCCGGTCCAGGAGATCGACCTTCAGGTCTCGGTTGGAGAAGTCCGCATCGGCCGGCACCTGGAAGCCGCCACTCTCGGCGCTCTGCAGGGTCGTCGGCAACAGGAACGTGTCGCGGCCTTCACCGTCCGGCCACTTCACGACGACCGCATTCCCCCGTCCAAAGTACGGACTGCGAACCACGACCTTCGCGCTGGAAGTGCCGAAGTCCAGGCCGACGACCAGATCGACCGTCTCGCGTGGCGACCGGTACCGAGTGACCGTGGCGTCGACAGCGAGAGCCTGAGTCCAATGCAGCATCAACTTCTCCTTACCTCCCGGTGTCTTCCTCCGAATCGACCCGAATTAGGCCGACGCAGACCGTCTCCGGCGGGCTGAAGCTCAGCCTGCGCTCTGCTTCGATCTGACGAAGCCGGTGCTCCGCGCGACCTTCGAGTGCACTGAGACGCCCCTTGGTCGCCGGCACCAGCCGCTCAGGGCCAAGCTCCATGAATCTCCTCAGTTGGCCCTCCAACACTGACCTTTGGTGCGCGTACCGTCGCTCCGCCATCCTGCCCAGCACGTCCGCCCTGTCCTCGTTCTCAGCCCTCAGATCCGACACATACGACTCGAAGCTCCGTTCCGACGGTTCCACGCAGGCAACCGCGATTCGCTCAGCCACCTTCTGCGGGTCCATAGACCCTCCTGCGCCAAGCCATCTGGACCCGCGACTCGCAGCCTGTACGACCAGCAACTCGGCATCCTGCGGTGCGAGGCGGCGCTCAGATCCGTCAGCCGCCACGGCAGCGTAGAAGAGCCTCTCCGCATGCCGAAGTCCCCGAACCGACCACCGCTGGACTGAGAAGCCGTAGGTTCCGGGGCCAATCCGGCCCCGCAGCTTCCGGGCTGGCAACCGAACGGTCACCGCCGGCCTCCGCCGTTCCTCCGCCTCGTTCAGACGGGACGCCACGAATCGCACCAACGGATGGAACTGGTTGACTACTTCTTCTCTCTGTCGACGCTCCGGTACGGTCGAGTTCTCGAAACGGCACCTCACCTCTCGCAGCGTCAACTGCGTGACCCCGTCAAGCTTCTCCTGCCGCACGAATCTCTCCAAATCGAACCGGGCCTCGGCCGAGAGATTCACGTCGAACAACTGACGGTCGCTCGCGGCTTGACGGAACTCGGAACCTCGATAGTGCAAACCGACGAAGTCCGTCACGTACGCGAGCAGATCCTCCGCCGAAATCGACCGATGCAAGTCACGAGCCGCTCGCACCTGCCGCAGTATGTAGTCCCCATAGGCCGTCAGATGAGCCGCTTCCTGCTCCAGCTTCTCCTCCTCCTGCCTCCGAATCGCCAGCGCCGCCCGGGTTTGGTCGATCAGTTTCACCTCTTCCTCTGCGCTGAGCTGGCTAGTGAAGAGCCGGCGCCGTAGGTCCTGGACCATCTCCCCGACCACCGGCTCAAGCCCCCCCAGCGTGCCCTCGAAGACATTCAGCCGTGCGAACAAGCGATCGTAGATCCGTGCGTCAATCGTGTTCCCATAGAACAGATTCCACACATGGATCTTCTGCGCGCGCTGGCCCAACCGGTCCACGCGGCCGATTCGCTGCTCCACCCGCATGGGGTTCCACGGCAGGTCGTAGTTGATGACTGCCCGCGCGAACTGTAGGTCGATCCCCTCACTACCCACCTCGGACGACAAGAGGACATGCACGCGGCGACAACGGCGGAACTCCTCCACGGTTCGGTCCTTGTCCAGAGTCGCGCCGCGCAACGCCATCGCCGGAATCCCATCTTCCTCGAGCCGCTCTTCCAAGTAGTCCAGCGTCGCCAAAAACGCGGAGAAGACGATGACCTTCTCTCCCTCCCTCTTCTCGAACCACCCCAGTAGCTCTGCTCGGAACCGCTCGTACTTGCTGTCTCCTTCCCAAAGAGCATCGAGGTCGCCCAGTTCTCGGGCCCGTGCAACGAGAGCAGCCCGTAGTGGGCGGTCATCGTCCTCCCATTCATCGAGAGCCTCGTGGCCGGACGCGCCGCCCTGCTGCCAGAGACGCAGCGCGGCCGGCATGGAGCTGCTCATCTGCCGCTGCGGAGTCACTTCGAGGAATGCCGCGTTGACATCACCTTTCATGCAGTACTCCCGCACAAGCTCCGTGACAGCCCGGTAGAACCGCTCCTCCGCCGGCTTGGGTGGCACCTTCTCGGCCAGAACCTCGCGGATGACGCGACGTTCCTCAACCTCCCGCCTTCTCGTGCGCGTCACCGCATAACCCAGTAGGTTGACCCGATCCAATCGTTCCGCCACCCTCGCTACGTTCGCAGCTAGCGAGAAGTCCTGTTCCCAGATCCTCTCCTCGACGAGGCGCTTCAACTGACGGTTGTCCCGTAACAGGGGATTCCGGCGAGCCATCCGCAACAACACCTCAAGACAGCTTCCGGCTGCACTACTGCCTGCTTTCCCATGGCTGGTCACGATTTCCCGTGCCTGAACGAGTGGACCATTGGCCTCGAGAATCTCCGAAAAGGACTGTCCACGCTCGAACATGCCTTCGTCCACGAGGCGAAGCAGCTCGTACAGGTCGTTGTTCCTCAGGTGAATGGGAGTGGCCGTGAGCAGGACGATGTAGTCGGAGACGGATCGGGCGAGGCGGCCAAGCTGGGAGGTCATCGTCTCCCGGTTGCGCAGGTGGTGCGCCTCGTCGATCACGCAGAGGTCGACGAGCGGTTGGGACTCCTGCTCACTCTCCAGGAAGCGGGCCAGTTCGGAAGCGTGATGAGTGTCCGTTCCCTCCTTCCATCCTCTGCGGGGTCGTAGTCCTTGGAGACTGGCGACGACAGCGAAGCCCTCGGTCCGCGCGCCGCCGGCCTGTCGTAATCTTGCCAGCATCCCCTTGGCGTCCAGGAGTTCCGCAGCAACGCCGAAGCGGGTTCGAAGTTCACGCTGCCACTTCTCGCGCAGGACGGCGGGGCACAGCACGAGCAGTCTCCGGAAGTCATACCTCGTCCGGAGTTCCGTCCACACAAGCCCGGCTTCGATCATCTTGCCGAGTCCAACCTCGTCCGCGATCAGAATGCCCCGAGTAACGGAGTTAAGCAGCCGAACGACGGGTTTGAACTGGTGGGCATAGAAGTCCGTGCCCGTCACGTCCATGCTGTAGATCACGTCGGCGAGTCTTCCCGTCAACCGGGCGTGGGTCAGGGTAAGGCGAAGATCCAGTTCGTCGCCGAGCCGACCACGCTGGAAGAGGTCAAGAGCATCCTCCTCTGCTGCCACTTCCTCCAACTGGTCGCAGGGTATGTACTGCGAGCCTTCTGGGAACTGGATCTGCCACTTGGGGACGCTGCCGTAGTTGCGGGATCGCCCGGTAGCCACACCGATGCGGCCCGGATCGTGCTTGAGTCGGTAGCGCCGGCCTGCCTTGATCTCAACGTCAAGCACGGGAAGCCAGAACCCTACTCACGCCATGCACTTCGCCGCACCCCTTCACCCCTTGGCGAGCGCAGCCCGGAACTCTTCGTGCGAGACCTCGGCCTGCCGCAACAGACCGGCCAACGTGCCGATCTTCAACTCCCGGTGCTTCGGCACGACACATCCCACCGAACCTCGACGCATGACGACGTGACTTCCACGTTGTCGGACGACTCTGAATCCCAGTCTCTCCAGTGCTCCTACGGCTTGCCGACCCGATATGCGCGGCAGGCTACGCGGCATGCACGTCCACTTCAAACGTCGTCAGGATCGGCCTGCCCCGTGACTCCAACGGGAACTCCTCCAAGTAGAGCTCGGTCGCCTCGCGCAGATTGGCCAGGGCTTCTTCAATGCTCTCGCCCTGAGTCGTCACGCCGGTTTCCGGATTCACCGCGGTGAATCCGCCCTCTGACGCGGGCAGCAGCACAGCAGTCAGTTCCAGGATTCGCGTCATGTCTCCTCCATCGATCCGGTGACGGAACCGTCCATCGGATGCTATACGGGCCGCCTACGGCGGCGCCGTGTGCAGCCAGCCCGCCTGTTCGAGAATCGAGACCAGGGCGAGGTCGACCAGCTTCTCGCCGGCGCCGACTTCGACGATCGTGGCTTCCCGGCCGCCGTAACCGCCCTGGGCGGCGGCGGCGATGGTTGGGAAGTAGGCCAGCTCGCCGTTCGTGTAGCCGGCGAACAGAGTGTGGGGAATCTGGCTCGCCGCGCGCAGGCGCAACTGGTGCTCGACGAAGAACTCACCCGGGAAGCTGGCGAGCGCGATCTGGCTCTCGCGGCGGTTGCCGAGGACCACCGTGTTCACCTCGGCTTCGCGTTCGAGCGGGAAGCGCACCCGGAAACGCTCCAGGGTCGCCTCCTGGCCACGGCGGCGAAACGCCTCCTGCACCTCCGGCGACTCCAGGTCCCAGCGCGCTTCAAGCGGCACCACATGCCGCCGCACCGAGAGAGTCTCCGGGTCGTGGAAGGCGCCCGCGGCCACAAGATCGGCGCGAATGCGGAGCACCTCGTGTCCGAGCCGCTCACCTGCCATGAGCACCTGCTCGAAACCGCCTTCCTCGGGCGGGGTCTTGTCCCAGAACGGGTTGATGTCGCCCGGGGCGCCCTGCAGGAACATCGGCACCCCGCCGCCCCGTGCCTCGACCAGGGCCGCCATCGCGCCCGGGTAGTCGGCGGAAACGAGCATGTTCTCAGGCCCCAGGATGACGGGATGGACCGCGAAGTTGACCACGGTCGCGATCGCACCGCCCCCCGCGTCGTCGACGGCCAGCACCGCCACCGAGTCGTCGACCGGCCCGGTCGGCAGCCGTTCGCGGTTGCGCCAGAACATCTCCACGCTGCCGTCGGGCAGCACGCGGCGCCGGTTGAAGCCCTCGCTCGCCGCGCCCCAACCCACCGCGACCCGCGCCGGCCGCAGCCCGGCGTGGGCCTCGATGATCGCGGCGACGATCTTCCGCTCCAGCTCCGCGATCCACGGCTGCTCCGCGCTCGGAAAGTCCGCTTCGAAGCTCGGCGCCGAGTGGGTGTGCGACGCGCTCAGCAGAACGTGGTCGAACCCGGCCGCGGCTTCGACCTCACGCCGAACCACGACCGTGTTCGCCTTCTTGATCGATCCGAGGTCGAGCGCGACCAGCGCGACCGTCTCGCCGCCCGCCTCGAGCACCAGCGCCCGCGCGTAGAGCGGATCGTGAACGCCCTCGGAGCGGTTCGTACCGCGGACGCCGTAGCCGTAGAGCAACGAACCGACCGGCGGCGTGATCTCGACCACAGCCGAGCCGGCACGCAACTGAGCCGACGCCGGCGGCGGGCTGAGCGCCGCCACGCCGAGAAGAGCAAGAACCGCCAAACCGAAGATCAGACGGCGCCGCAACATGCCGGTGGCCGGTCGCAGAGCCCTGCTACCCCCCGCCGCCGTTCAGAGTGCCCCAGGGCACCCTGCCCTGGGGATCGCGCAGGATGCGTCGTGCCACGACCATGCGGTGGACTTCGTCCGGGCCGTCGTATAGCCGCGCGTAACGCGCCTCGCGGTACATCTTCTCGAGCGGCGTGTCGCCGGTCACGCCGAGCGCGCCGTGGACCTGGATCGCGCGGTCGATCACGTTGTGCAGCATTCGCGCGCCCCAGAACTTGATCAGGGAGATCTCCACCCGCGCCCGGTCGCCCCGGTCCATCGCCTCGGCGGCGTCGAGGGTCATCAGCCGGGCAGCCTGGATTTCAGCCGCGGACTCGGCGATGTAACGCTGGATCTCGCCCTTCTCCGACAGGTAGGAGCCGTGCGCCCAGCGCGACTTGGCGCGCTCGCACATGAGTTCGAAGGCCCGCTGGGCCTGCCCCAGCCACCGCATGCAGTGGAAGATGCGGCCCGGGCCGAGACGCCTTTGGGCAATGACGAAGCCCTCGCCACGGCCACCGAGGAGGTTGTCCTTCGGAACCCGCACGTCGTTGTAGCGCACCTCGCAGTGCTGGCCGGCGGTGGTGCCCATCGTGGGCACCGCGCGCACGATCTCGTAGCCGGGCGTGTCCGTCGGCACGATGATCGACGAGAACTTGCGGTGGCCCTGAGCCTCCGGCTCGGTGAGAGCGAAGCAGGTCGTGAAGGCGGCCCGGCTGGCGCCGCTGGTGAACCACTTGTGGCCGTTGATCACCCAGTCGTCGCCGTCGAGCACTGCTCGGGTCTGCATCAGGGTCGGATCGGAGCCGGCCACCTCCGGCTCGGTGAGGCCGACCGAAGGGTAGATATCGCCCGCCACCAGGGGTTTGAGCCACCGCTCCCTCTGCTCGTCGCTGGCGTACAGGTGGAGCATGATCGAGTCCTGCATCGACGCGGAGCCGACGGCAATCTGGCCGTAGTGGGAGCGGCCGATGATCTCGTTCAGGTAGACGAAGGACATGAGCGGCAGACCGCCGCCGCCGATCTCCGCCGGATGGCCCAGCGCCCACAGGCCCCGCTGCTTGGCCAGCGCCTTGAGTTCGGCCAGCCGGCCCCGGGTGCGGTCCTCTCCCGACTCCGACTCCAGGTCCGGCTCGGCCGGAATCACTTCGCCGTCGATGAACGCGCGCATCTGCTCGCGCAGTTCGACCACTTCGTCCGTCAGACCGTACCTGCCCATACCTTGCCTCCCGTTCGACGCGTGTTCCAGAACAGCCGCCGATGATGCCACAGCGAGTCGATCCGCGGTCTGGCCGACCGAGACCGTCAACGGTCTTAGGCGGATTGACCGACTCACGGCCACAGCGCATCCTCCGCCAGTGCCCGGTGCAGATCGTCGAACGTCCAGACATCAATGCCGTCTTCGGTGCGGAACGATCGCCTGCCTCCGTACAGGAGAATCCTCCGGGTCATGCCCTCCAGCTCGGCCACCGCACGCAAGCCGCGGAGTTGACCTGTGTGGTACCTGGCCTGTGACTTCACTTCGATCGCCAGCAACTCGCGGCCACGGCGCAAAAGGAAGTCCACCTCCGTGTGGGCCGCGGAGTGCGGGCTCCAGTAGTGGACCGCCTCGTACAGGTCGGTCTCCTCCCCGTGCGCTCGAAGCATGTGCAGCACCCATCCCTCGAGCAGCGTCCCGCGCTCCTCGGGCGCCACCGGACCGAGAGTCCGCTTCGTTGCCCGGACCATCCCCGGGTCGATCCAGTACAGCTTCGGATGACGGCGCTCGCGCACCCGCAGCTTCGCTTCGAAGGCGGGTAGCCTGTACGCCAGCAGGGTGTCCTCCAGGATGTCGAGGTATCCCTGCACGGTGGCTCGGGCAACCCCGCAGTCGCGCGCGATGCCCGAGACGTTGACGGTGGCTCCATGGCAAACCGCGGCGACCGGCAGGAAGCGGGCGAAGCCGGCCAGGTTCCGAACCAGCGCCTCGGCGCGAATCTCCTCACGCAAGTAGAGCTGTACGTAGCTCTCGAGCGTCGCGCGCCGGTCTTCGGCCGTCCAAACCAGCGGAACCGTCCCCCATCGAAGCGCGGTCTCCAAGTCGAAGTCGCCGCCAAGCTCCGCCGGCGTCAGAGGGTGCATCAACCGGCGCAGCGCTCGCCCAGCCAGCAGGTTCACTCCCGCCGCCTTCAGCTTGCGGGCGCTCGAGCCCAGGAGCGCGAAGCGGAGCCCACGCTCCTCGATGAACCGATGGACCTCGTTCAGCAGGTTCGGCAGGCGCTGGATCTCATCGACCACGACCCAGCCTCCTGGGGGAACCGACCGCAGTTCCGCCGCGAACAGTGACGGATCGACCAGGTAGTCCTGGTATCGCGCCTCGTCCAACAGGTCGATCCGGTGCGCCTCGGTGAGGTTCCGGCGCGCCCAGGTGCTCTTGCCGACCCCGCGGACGCCAAGCAGGAAGAAGCTCCCGCCCGGAACTCGCGACAGCCGTGGATAGGGTTTGTTGTACATGATGCCGTCACTTTTCCCGGAAATATGACGACATCATGGCACACCCGAGCCGCTCCAAGCCTGGAACTATCGGAGTTGCCAGCCGCCAGCTTCCGCGGCGAGCACGATCTGCGCGCATGCAAGGGCGTCCGAACCGGCGTCATGGTGCCGGATGTTGGCAACGCTCGAAAAGTGAGCCACCCACCGTTTGGAAAGTGAGCCACCTCGGCCGTGTTGAGTGTACGCGAGTCTTCTCTCGTCGGTCCCCTTGAGTCAGTAGCCGTAGCGTCTGCGGTAGCTGTGGGAAACCGGTCTGCCGGTTTTCCAAGGCGGTGCGGGAAACGGTCTGCCGTTTTCCGTGGCGCCGGCAGCTTCCGCAGCCGGCGGCCGTTGCGGTGCTCTCAGGGGCGGCGCCGGAAGCGCGACAAGGCGAGGGGAGGGCGGCTGATCACGACGTGGCGGTCGCCCTCGGGAGACCCGCATGGAATCTCCGAGCGACCGCAGGAGTGCTACCTCGCCTCCCCAGCGCGGGCGCTTGCAATGCCCTCGAAATGCCTGCGCACGCCAGTCGAAACCAACCTAACCGTACCGACCCTCGATGTAGGCCGCGGTCTGGCTGTTCGCCGGGTTCAGGAACATCGACGCCGTGTCGCTGTGCTCGACCATCTCGCCGAGCAGCATGAAGACGCACTCCTCGCTCGCGCGGCGGGCCTGCGCCATGTTGTGGGTGACGATCAGAATCGTGTAGTCGCCACGCAGCTTCCAGATCAGCTCCTCGACCGCCTCCGTGCCGGCGGGGTCGAGCGCCGAACAGGGCTCGTCCATGAGCAGGAGCTTCGGTTTGACCGGCAGCAACCGGGCGATGCAGAGCTTCTGCTGCTGCTCGAGCGAGAGTTCGGTACCTCGGCGGTCGAGCGAGTCCTTCAACTCGTCCCAGAGCAGAACCTCGCGCAGCGCCTTCTCGACGATCCGGTCGCCTTCGGCCCTGGTCGGCGGACGCTCGTTCGGGCGGTGGACCTGGGTGCCGAACAGCACGTTGTCGCGGACCGACAGCGGCAGCGGGTTCGGACGCTGGAAGACCATGCCGACCTGCTTGCGAAGCTGAGCCAGCTCGACCTCCGGGGCGTAGACGTCCAGGCCCCAGAGCCGGATGCTCCCCGACGTGCGCACATACGGAAGGCGTTCATTGATCCGGTTGACCGAGCGAAGCAGCGTCGTCTTGCCGCAGCCCGAGGGGCCGATCAGGGAGGTGATCGCGCCAGCCTTCACGTTCAGGTCGACATCGAACAGGGCCTGGAAGTCTCCGTACCAGAGACTCAGCTTCTCGATCAGGATCGCGGCGGCCGCATCGGCAGCCGCGGGCATCGCTTCGCTCGCTGGAGTCGCGCGTGTCGCCTCGGTCATCCGAACTTCCCTTCGACGTACGCGGTGGTCCGCGGATCCTGGGCGCCGCCCTCGAACATCGTCTCCGTTTCCGTGACCTCGACCAGCTCGCCGGTGAGGAAGAAGGCGGTCTGCGAAGCCAGCCGCCGCGCCTGCTGCACGAGGTTCGTGACCAGCACGATCGTCATCTCGGACTTGAGCTCCGACAGCACCTCCTCGATCCGCATCGTGGTCACCGGGTCGACCGCGATCGAGAACTCGTCGAGCAGCAGGATCGACGGATCCTGGGACAGCGCGCGGGCGATCGTCAGCCGCTGCTGCTGGCCGCCCGAGAGCAGGCTGCCCAGGGAGTCGAGCCGGTCCTTCACCTCGTCCCAGAGCGCGGCCCGCCGCAGGCAGCGTTCGACGATGACGTCCAGGTCGGCCTTCTTCCGCGTGCCGCGCAGCCGCGACGACAGCGCGACGTTGTCGTAGACCGTCATCGGCAACCCCACCGGCAGCGGGAACACGACGCCGATTCGCTGCCGCAGGGCATACGGATTGCGCCAACTGCGGACGTCCCGGCCCTCGACGCGCACCGCGCCCTCAACCGTCATGCCCGCCGTCATCAGGTCCATCCGGTTGATGGCGCGCAGAAAGGACGTCTTGCCGCTGTTCGCCGGTCCGATGACGCCGAAGATCTCGTGCCTTGGCACCTGGAGCGTCACGCCCGAAAGCGCCAACTGCCCCTGGTAGCGGATCGCCAGGTCGATGACTTCGATCGCGAAGTCGGAGTCGGCGCTCGCCGGCGCGGAACCACTCACCACTTCTTGCGGCCCCGCAGGTAGACCCGGAAAGCGATGGAGAGCCCGTTCATCGCCAGCACCATGGAAATCAGCACCAGGGCGACGCCGAAGGGCAGGTGCTCGGGCACGTCCGGCACCTGGGTCGAGATGACGAACAGGTGGAGCGACATCGCCATCGTCTGGTCGAGCACCCCCTGCGGCAGGAACGGGAGGAAGAACGCGGCGCCGGTGAACATGATCGGCGCGGTCTCGCCGGCGGTGCGGGAGACCTCGAGGATGACGCCGGTCAGGATGCCGCTGACCGAGTTGGGCAGCACGACCTTGCGGATCGTCTGCCAGCGCGTCGCGCCCATGTTCCAGCACGCCTCGCGGAAGGCGAGCGGCACTGTCTGGAGCGACTCCCTGGTGGCGACGATGACCACCGGCAGGGTCATCACCGCCAGGGTGAGGCTCGCGGCCAGGATGCTGGTGCCGAAGCGGAAGAAGATGACGAAGGCGCCTAAGCCGAACAGCGCATGGACGATCGACGGCACGCCCGCCAGGTTGATGATCGCGAGGTTGATGGCACGGGTCAGCCGGTTGTCCGGTGCGTATTCGCTCAGGTAGAGGGCCGCAGCCACGCCGACCGGCACCGAGGCGAGCAGGGCCACGACCACCAGCCACACGGTGCCGATCAGGGCGGGCAGGACGCCGCCCGCCGTCATCCCCTGGGTCGGCGACGTGAACAGGAACTCCCAGGAGATCGCCGGACCGCCCCGGTAGATCAGCACGCCGAGGATGAGGGCGACCGGCAGGATGAGCATGCAGGTCATCCACAGGAACAGGAGCCGGAACAGACTCTCCACCTTCCGGTTGCGCCGGTTGCGCTCGGTCGCCTCGAACACGCGCTTCCTCCTTCAGTCCCTACGGGTTCGCCGAAGCGGCCGGGCGGCGGCCCCGGCGGCGGCGCTTGCGCCCGCCGCCACGAACGAAGACATCGGCCGCGAAGTTGATGGCGAAGGTCACGATGAACAGGAAGATGCCGAGCGTGAACAGCGCCTGGTAGTGGTCGGAGCCGGCGGCCGTCTCGCCGAGTTCGGCGGCGATGGTCGCGGTCAGCGCCCGCACCGAGTCGAAGGGGCTGGTCGGCAGGTTGATCGAGTGGCCGCTCGCCATGAGCACCGCCATCGTCTCGCCGAAGCCGCGCCCGACACCGAGCAGCGTGGCCGCCACCAGACCGTTGCGGGCGGCCGGCAGCACGACCTTGAAGGTCACCTGCCAGCGCGTGGCGCCCATCGCCTCGGCGGCCTCCCGGTAGCCGTCGGGCACCGCCTTGAGCGCGTCCTCGGCGATCGTGGTCATGATCGGCGCCGCCATCAGACCCAGGATGATCCCGGAGTTCAGTACGTTGAGGCCCACCGGCACGTCGAAGATCTGGATGATCAACGGGTTCATGATCGAGAGACCGATGAACCCCCAGACCACGGACGGGATAGCGGCCAGGAGCTCCACCAGCACCTTGAGCGTCTCGCGCACGCGGCCGGTGGCGAACTCGCCAATGTAGATCGCGGCACCGAGCGAGAAGGGCACCGACACGACCATTGCGAGCCCCGTCACCGAGGCCGTGCCCGCGATCAGGGCCAGCGCGCCGTACGTCGCGTTGTGGTTCGAGGTCGGCGTCCAGCGCGGCGACAAGAAGAACTCGCGGAACTCGAAGCGGTCGAAGACGAAGCCGGCGCCTTCCCGCGTGATGAACAGGAAGATGCCGACAATGAAGACGATCGCCGACAGGCCGCCCGCAAGGACGAGGACCTGCACCGCCCGGTCGATCCACCAGGCGGCATTACGCCGATCGGCCGCCTGCGCTAGCTCAGGCACGCCGGCCGCCGGGAAACTGCGGACGCCGCGTCATGCTGGAGTTTACTGCTTGGAGGCTCTGTTCAGGGACAGTTCACGTCGCCGTGCGGCGCGTAGCCCTTCTCATAGATGATGCACTGGCCCTCGTCGCTCAACACCCAGTCGATGTAGTCGCCGATGGCGCCCTCGGGCTCGCCGGCGGTGTACATCAACAGGGGACGGGCGATCGGGTAGGACTCGTCGATCGCGGTCTCGACCGAAGGAGATACGCACTCGCCGTCCTCGCCCTCCTTGACGCAGGGCATCTTGATGTGGTCCGTCGCGTAGGCGAGGCCGCTGTAGCCGATCGCGCAGGGCGTGTTCTCGACCAGGTCGACCACATCCTTGGAGCCGTGCATGTCGCGCGAACCGAGCTTGAAGTCGCGCTGGTCGCCGAGCACCGCGTCACGAAAGTAGACGTAGGTGCCGGAGTTGTTCTGGCGGCTGACGCGGACGACCTCGTCGCTGCTGCAGCCCGGCACCTCGACGCCGAGCTGGCGCCACGTCTCGATACCGCCGCCCTCGCCGTAGAGCTCGGCCAACTGCTCGAGCGAGACCTCGCCGAGCGGGTTGTCGGGATGGACGAACACCGCCACCGCGTCGAAGCCGACGACGAACTCGATCGGTTCGTTACCGTTTTCCCGCGCCAACTCGATCTCGGAGTCCTTCATGCGCCGGCTGGAGTTCGCGATGTCGACGGTGCCGTTGATCATCGCCGAGATGCCCGTGCCCGAGCCGCCGCCGGTCACCGCAACGGCGGTGCCGGGAACCAAGGCGGCGTAGTTCTCCGCCCACGCCTGAGCGACGTTGACCAGGGTGTCCGAACCCTTGTTCTGGATCACATTGCGGGAACTGCCGCCTCCGCAGGCAACAACCAGGGCGGCAAGCACCAGACTGCATGCGCTGGAGGTGACTTTCGCGGTCTTCATAAATGGCAAATCTCGTGTTGTCGAACAGCTTTCTCTGACCGCGCAGCGTACCCCACGGCAGGTGAACAACTGGTAAAGATCTACACGCCTCCAACGCTCAGAAGTAGGCGGTCAGGGACGACCACGCCACCACCGGCACCGCCCCGTACTCACTGCCGAGCACACCGTCCCGGATGCCGCGGCCGGTCGACACGATCAGGCCCGCGTTGACGGACACCTGGTCGGACACGGACCAGGCGATGCCGGGCTGAAACAGCGCCGAGGAATCCTCCCGGTTGAAGAGCACAGCGCCCGAGACAGTCAGCAGCGGATGGGCCTGCCAGCCGAGCGAGAGGCCGGCGTAGCGGCGGCCGAGCGACACGACTTCGCCGCGGCTTACGCGGTCGGCGCCGGCAAGCCGCGCGTAGTCCCCGGGGTCGCCGGCGCCGAAGCCGTTCCAGCTCGCCTCGGCGATCAGCGTCAGGGTCGGCGTCAGCAGCCGGTCGACGCCGACCGTAAAGCGCCAGAAATCGCCGCAGCCGAACACCGGGTGAGCGCTCCGGGGGTCGCAGCCCGGACTGGTCCAGGAGACTTCGCCGCGCAGGCCGGTGCCGCAGACATCGGCCGAGAAGAAGCCGCCGAGAACCAGGTCGCGGTGGAAGCCGCCGACCATGTAGCCGAAGTCGAGGCTCGAGCCGCCCTCGCCGAGGTCGCTGTGGAAGCGGCCCAGGGAGGCGAAGCTCAGGTCGTCGGGGGTCTGCGCGCCCTGGCTGGCCGCGATGACCTCGACCTCGGAGAAGTCGCCCACCGGCACGGTGAACCGCAGCGCGTCGACTCCGGGTTTGTAGTCGCGATCGATGCGCTGCGGCGCGAACGGAGCGAACAGGTCGAGCACGGGCCAGAAGTAGTTCACTCCCCAGGTGATCGCCTGACGCCCGAACACCATCCGGAAGCCGGGCCGGTCCCAGCGCAGGTTGAAGCGGTCGATCTCGGTGGCCCCGGCCACATCGCCGCCGCCGAAGGAGTCGGACTCGAGGTCGAAGAAGCGCCGCGTGGCGCCGGTCGCCACCGACGTCACGGAGCCGCTGCCAGGTGGCGACAACGCCTGCGCCACACCGTGCACCTCGAGGCGGAAGTCGTCGCGGGATCCCGCCCGCCACCGGGAATCGAGCTTGAGCCGGAGGATCCCGAGCCCTGTGCCGCCGGCGCCGCCGATCGCAGTGTCCCCGGCGGCCGTGCCCCCGGCGGAGGTGTCCCCGTCGCCGCCCAGGTCGATCTCCTCCAGGACCTGGAAGGCGAACATCCGCACGTCGCCGCCCACCGTCGTCTGCCCAGCCGACGGCGTTGCCGCGGCCAGCAGCAGCACCCCGGCCACCGCGCCGGCCGGCCAGGACAGCCCGTCAGCGGCGCTCGTCGCTCGCGACGCTGCCATCGACCAGGCGCACCACCCGGCGCGCCCGTTCCATCACCTGTGGATCGTGGGTCGAGAACAGGAAGGTCACACCCTGCTCCCGGTTGAGCGTCTCCATCAAGCCCAGCAGGGTCTCCGCGGTCTCGGAGTCGACGTTCGCGGTCGGCTCGTCGGCGAGCACCACCGCGGGATTGCTGGCGATGGCGCGGGCGATCGCGACCCGCTGCTGCTGCCCGCCCGAAAGCTCCGAGGGCCGGCGGTTCTCCATGCCCTTGAGCCCCACCTGTTCGAGCAGACCCATCACCCGTTCGCGACGGGTCGCCGCGTCGACGCCCTGGACCCAGAGCACCATCTCGGCGTTCTCGTACGCCGTGAGCACCGGCATCAGGTTGTAGGCCTGGAACACGAAGCCGATCCGGTCGCGCCGCAGGGCGCTCAACTGCTTCTTGTTCAGGCCGCCCAGCTCCTGCCCCTCGATCACGATCGAGCCCGAGGTCACTCCGTCGAGCGCCCCGATCAGGTTCAGGCTGGTCGTCTTGCCGGAGCCGGAAGGCCCGCAGATGGCGGTGAACTCACCGGGTTCGATGTCCAGGGAGAGGCCCCGCAGGGCGTGGATGTCCACGCTGCCCTGCCGGTAGACCTTGGTCACGTCCCGGAGAGAGATGATCGGATCGCCGCCCACTTCACACCACCTTGATCGTTTCGACCGGTTCCACCCGGCCCGCGCGCCAGGCCGGATAGATGCCCGATGCCAGGGTGGCCCCAACCGCGAAGAGGGCGATCATCACCGCGTTGCGCGGGAAGATGCCGACCTTGAGCACCGGATCGAGGCCGACGCCGGCGATCTCGACCGTGCCGCCGTAGACCGCGGTCAGGTCGAGGCCCGTCGACGAAAGGTAGAGGTACGGCCCGGCCGTGATCAGAGACGCGCCGACGAGACCGAGCGCCGCCAGCCAGACGCTCTCCATCATGACCAGCCGGAACAGCCGGCCCGGACTCCAGCCGATCGCCAGCATGATCCCGAACTCGCGCAGCCGCTCCATCACGCTGACGAACAGAGTGTTGAAGATCCCGGCCGCGACCAGGAAGGCGATCAGGATCTCCATGACCACCGCGCCGCCCACCTTGAGCGCGATGAACGCCGCAAGTTGGGGCTGGCTCGTGTTCCAGGGCACGGCCGCCGTCCGTCCGTCGAGTTCGCGGCCCAACTCGGCCGCGACCCGCGCGCTTTGCCGCTGATCGTGCAGGAACACAGCCACCATGGTTGCCTCGTCTTCCCCGTAACCGAGAAGTCCGCGCACCGTGTCGAGCGGCAACAGGCAGAAGCCCCCGTCGACGGTCGGGGCGTTGGTCCGCAGCGTTCCCCGCAGCCTCGCCAGGCCGCTCACGATCTCCCCGTTCCTGTCGGTCAGGGTGTAGACCACCTTGTCGCCGAGCTCCATCCCCAGATTGCTGGCCAGACGGTGACCGAGGATCACGCCGCCGGTGTCGCCGGGCTCGAGGGCCGCTCCCTCGTCGAGCGCCTCCAGGATCGACAGGGTCGTCTCGTCCTCCACCCCCGGATCGAAGGCGATGAACGCGGCGCTGAAGTTCTCGCCCGCCGTCGCCAGCATCGTCGGTCCGATCACCCGGTCCACGGCGTGCGCCACCCGGCGACTCTCGCTCCCCAGCGCCGCCTGGATCTCTTCGCCGCGGACGACGGTGCGCGTCAGCGTCGGCTTGTCGAGGTACTCCGGATGCTGCAGGCTGACGTGACCGCCTCCGAGCCTCGCGGCGAGGTCGATCATGTCCTTCCAGTTGCGATCCTGCATGGCGGTGAAGACGACCGCCAGGAAGACGCCGAAGACGATCGAGCCCAGCGTCAGCAGAGTGCGCCGGCGGTTCCGCCACAGGTTGCGCCAGGCCAGTGCCGTCACGTTGGGTCCGCTCATGTTCTCCACCTTCTCACGTTCGTCACCGGCATCTACTGGTGGTGGATCGCCTCGATCGGGCTGATCCGCGCCGCCTTGATCGCCGGGAACAGCACCGCCAGCGCGACGATGAACCCCAGGATCACGACCGGCCCCGCGATCGTGGCCGGACTGATCGAGCCCGTCCAGACCTGATCCATCGAGACGCCCATCAACGCCGTTCCGCCCAAGGTCCCGACATCGATCCCCCGCTCGACGACGAACCACAGGGCCGGCAAGCTCGCTGTCAATCCCACCGCAATCGCCAGGCCGGTCTGCAACGCGCCCTCGACCAGGATCAGCGCCAGCACCGTCCCCGGGGACACCCCGATCGCCTTGAGCACGCCGAACTCCCGGATCCGCTCGAAGACCGCCATCAGCATCGCGTTCAGGATCAGGATCGCGATCACCACGTAGACGATGAACGCCACGACCTGAACGGCGGCTTGAGCCGAGTCGAAGATGTTGGCCAGCCCCGGCAGGAGTTCGCGCCAACTCCGCACCTCGGCCTCGGGGGAGCTTATGGCCGCGGCATCGGCGACGACGCCTGCCGCAGCAGTCAAATCCTGACCCTCCCCGCTGCGGACGATGACCTGGTGCGCCCCGTCCTCCAGGGCGAAGAAACTCCGGAACTGATCCTCGACCAGAAACACCGTCGCCCGGTCCGTCTCCTCACTCAGGCTCTGGAGCACCCCGCGCACCCGGAACAGGTCGTTCGCCATGCTGCCGTCGGTCGCCTGACTGAGTACTATCAGTTCGTCGCCGGGCGCCACCCCCAGCGTACGCGCCAACCGGTAGCCGAGCACGACGCCCTCGGGATCGGACGAATCGAGCCACTCGCCCCGATCGAGCCGCAGGTAGACGTCGCTGACCAGGGCGTCACGTTCCGGTCGTAGACCCTTGAGCAGGGCGCCCGTCGACGCGTCGCCCGATGCGACCAAGGCGCCGCCGAGCAGGCGCGCGCTCGACCGCAGCCCGGTCTCGTCGAGGGCCTGAAGCAGCGCGTCCGGATCTTCGATCCGCTCCCAGATCGACGGCCGTTCCCGGTAGCCCTCCGCGTGAATCTGGATCTCGCCCAACTCCACATCGAGCAGGGTGCTCTCCATGCTGCCGAGCATCCCCTCCATGAGCGAGGTGTAGATCACCATCGTCCACAGGGCCAGCGTCATCGCGCCGACGGTGACCAGAGTCCGGCGGCTGTTGCGCCACAAGTTGCGCCAGGCCATGCGGAGGATCTTCATCCAGCCGCGCCTGGAGTCACTGCCGCAACGACTGCAGCGAGAACGTACCCGGCGGCAGATCGATGTCGAACTCGTGCTCCTCGTACACGAGCTCGGTGAACTCGTCGGGATCGTCCGCCGGTATCACCCGGATCCGCCGCGGCAGCGTCCTGCCGCCCAGCGGACCGAAGTCTTCGTAGACGACCGTGCGCACCAACCGTTCGCGCTCGTCGAAGTACTCGGCCTGGTCGAGCAGCCAATCCTCCGCCCGATACCGGGCATCGACCGCGCCCCACACGACGGGAGCATCCGGTAGCGGCACGCAGCGCACCAGCCAATGGTCCGACCCCTCCGCCGGCCGCTCCCGGTAGGCGCACTCGAAGTCCTCGCTGTAGCGAGACTCATGCACCAGGTCGTCGTTTGTGAAGTGGCTGCCCATCCACGCCGCCTGCATCATCGACGCCGGCACCTTGATCGTCCGGTCGACGTTCGGCAGGTAGTTCCAGATGCTCTGCTCGACCTTGAGCGTTGCCGTGCCGCGCTCCTTCGCCGGCGCTTCAATCCGCACCAGCGACTTCTCGCTGCCCTCCGAGATGACGTGGAGCCGCAACTCGCGCTGCCAACGCTCGGTCCTGATCCGCATCGTGATCCGGCTCTCGCTGGAGTCGCCCCGCATCGCATCGTCGGTGGCGAGCATCAGAACCTCGATCGGCGGGTCATCCCGCTGCGCCGCCGCGCCGGCGGCAGAGAGGAGAGAGGCGACCGCCAACGCGGCGCCGGTGCGACGGAAGAACTCGTTCACGCGAGCACGCACTATAACAACGGCGGCGCTCCCCAATGGCCTCTACTCGATATAACCGAGAGCCCGGAGCCGGCGGCGGGTTTCCTCGTCCAACTCGACCTCGACGGCCTCCACTCGGTCGAGGGCGGCCAGGTCCAATTCCTCTCGCAGTAGCCGAGCCAGGACGCCGGCCAGAAGCGGGCGTTCCGGCGCCAGATCGTGCTCTTCCTCAGGATCGGCCAACCAGTCGAAGAGCTGGCGTTCCGGCATATCTCCCCCGCGGAGCGGCTCGATCAGCTTGTAGCGACCCCGGATCAAGGAAGCAAAGGGCCGGTGGAATCTGTCCGTCGTGGACACCAGCAGACGCCGGTCGAACGGACGCATGGTGTTCGCATCCACGGCCGGAGACTCAGGAGCCACCAAGGGCAGCAGGCTGTCACCCTCGCCGCCCAGGACAGGGCCGCCTCCTGCGACCTCGAGGAGGGTAGGCAGGAGATCTACCTGCTGCACCGGCACCCGCACGCGCCGGCCCTCGAGCTGCCCCGGTCGGTGGATCAGAAACGGGACGTCCATCACCTCTCGATGGAGATCCCAGGCGTGGCCGAAGACGCCCCGTTCCTTGAAGGCCTCACCGTGGTCCGCGATGACGACGACCAGAGGGTCCATGCCACGCTGCTCCAACTCGCGTCGGAACTCGCCGAACATGTGGTCGTTCCAGGCGATCTCGCCGTCGTAGAGCCGGAACAGCTTCTCCACCACCTCGTCCGTGGCCGGAGCCTTCCAGTCGGCCAACGCGCGGAGATGTTCCACGGTCCCCAAAAATGGATCGTCGACGTCCGGCGCAAAGCGCCCGCGAAACGGCTCCGCGGGCTGGAAGGAGGCATGCGGCTCGATACTCAGAACCGTCAGAAAGAACGGTTGTCCCGGCGACTCCTCGGCCAACTCGTCCAACCATTCCAGCGATCGCTCGACCAGACCCTTCGCATCGTCATGCACAAACTCGAAACGGTCGAACCCCTGGTCGAGTCCGCTCGCCTCCGAGAAGTTGACGTTGGATGAGAATCCCGCCGTTGCGTAGCCGAACTCCTGTAGTCGCTCCGGGAGCGTTGCGAAGGACTCGTCGAGATGGTGCGTCACGTCGCTGATGCCATGGCGCTTCGGCCCGACTCCCGTGAGCAGGGACGCAACGGTCGGTCGCGTCCAGGAAGACTGCGCAACTGCCCGTTCGAACACCGTGGACTGGTGGGCCAGCGCGTCGTAGTTGGGCGAAACGGGCCGATCGTGACCGTAGAGCCCGAGCCGATCGACTCGCAGCGTGTCCACGATCCAGAGCAGGATGGACTCGGGCGGGCCCTCGACCGGTTGCGGGAGCGGCGTCGCTTCCGAATCCTGTGTTCGCCCAAACGCAGCGGCATTGGCGGTACCGGCGATGGCCGACTCTTCGCCCATCACCCGAGCGCCTCGCAGGGCTACACCCACACCGTCGCTGTCAGTCGATCCCGGAGCTCCGAGCGGATCAACCGAGGCGGCCGCGCGAAGCGTGAGTTTCGCCGGCAGGGCGTCCTTCGAGGTCTTGTCGCGACGCGGAACCAGCAGCGGTAGCGACCCGCCCAAGGCCCCGGCAACGGACGTACTCTCCGGGCCGACGCCCTCGACCTCCCAAACCACCTCCAGAGCGCTGGCGCCACGCACCGAGACCCCTTCCCATCTCAACTCGAGGTCGTCCGACGTTTCCGTGTAGAAGGAGACCTCGCTCGCCCCGGGAATCCACAGCGTTCCACCCTCTCCTCTCGCCGGACCCGGTTCAGGACCGTCACCGACCTTGATCCAGTCGCAAGCGAAGGAGGGCTTCCTCTGGTGCTTCGGCACAGAAGTGCCGGAGACCGCATCCGAAGCCGGGCGCCCAAAGTAGGCCGGCACCAGGCTCAGCCTGTGATCGCCAGCGGTCGCCAGCGCGGCGGGAACGGTGAAGGTCCGCTCAGAGAAGCCGGCGCCGATCTCCACCACCGCCGTCTCACGATCGTCCCAAAGTGCCTCAAGACGCTGCTGCGGCGCTCCAGGGTACCGGAACGCGCGGCAGCGCATTCGCACCTCGAAATCGCGCGGCGAGGCCAGATACACCTTGAGCTCCGAGCGCCCTCCAATCGCCCAAACGAATGTCGTTCCCTGAGGATCCGTTTCGTTCCAGGACCAACCCGTGCCCAGAGAGGAGACGTTCTCGCCCGTGCCCAGATCGATCATGGACTGTTCGCGCCTCATCTCGGCGTAGGCGAACTCCTTCGCCAGGTCCATGACCTCGACCGGAGCGCGGGCCGGAGCACATCCGCCCAGCCCCAGGCAGGCGACCGGCAGCAGAACGCGGAGTCCGCGCAGCGTAAGCGGTCTCACCGCACTCAGATTGCGCCGGCCTGACGGGCGCGGTCGAGCACCCGTTCCGCTCGATGCAGGTGGGGCGCGTCGACCATCTGCCCTTCGTGGCGGAACGCCATCCGGCCCTGGGCCTGGTTCTCCGCGAACGCGGCAACCAGGGCGGCGGCGGAAGCGATCTCCGCCTCGCTCGGCGTGAAGACCTCGTTGACGATGGGGATCTGGTTCGGGTGGATCGTCATCTTGCCCTCGAAGCCCATCCAGGCCGCCCGCTGGCAATCCAGGCGTAAACCGTCCAGATCGCCGATGTCGACGAAGACGCTGTCGATCGGCTGGGCGCCGCCGGCGCGCGCCGCGAGCAGGGTCATCGCCCGGCAGTAGCGGAACACGTCCAGGTACTCGCCGCGCTCGTCGCGGCGGCGACTGGCGCCGATCGATACGGAGAGATCCTCCGCGCCCCAGGTCAGCGCCGACACCCGCGTGGTCGCGGTCAGGTGGGCGAGGTTGAGCGCCCCGCCGGCGGTCTCGGTCGCGATCAGGATGAGGGCGATGCCCCCCAGGTCGTGTCCGTAGGCCAACTCCAGTTGCGCGACCAGCCGATCCACGCGCAGCACGTCGTCGACGCCGCTGACCTTGGGCACCACATAGGCGTCAGGCGGATGCTCCATCGTGACCTCGTAGTCCTCCCGCCCCCACGGCGTCATCAGGTCGTTGACCCGCACCGCGCGCTCCTTGCCGCCGAAGTCGGTTGCCTTGAGCCACCCGGCCACCTCGCGGCGCACGTCCACCTTCCGGTCCGGCGTCACCGCGTCCTCGAGGTCGAGGATCAGCGTGTCCGCCTCGAGTCCCAGGGACTTGGCCAGCATCCGCTCGTTGCCGCCGGGCACGAAGTGGACGGCGCGCCTGAGACGGGCACTGCTCACGATCAGGCTCCAGCCCCAGCTTCGATCTCCAGTCCGACCCTGCGAAGACCTTCCGCGAAGGTCACAGGCGGCGGGCCCAGCCCGAACCGCAGATAGCCCGGCATGCCGGCCCAGCGGCCCGCGACCAGCAGTACGCTGCGGTTCCGGCGCAACCTCTCGGCGAAGGCCGCACAGTCGGCCAGCCGGCCGTTCTCACGGAACGGGACAAAGGCGTAGGCGCCGGCACGCGGTTCCCGATAGACCAGCGCACCGTTCTGCCGCCCGGTCCAGTCGCGGAACGTCTCCCGGTTGGCGCGCATCATCCGCCGCGCGCGTTCGACCAACCGTTCCTGGTTCGACGGCTCGGTGGCGAAGCGTGCGATCGCGTCGGAGAGCGCTCCGGGGGCGATCGTCGTGTAGTCGCGCCGCGCCCAGCAACGCGCGACGAACTCGGGCGGACCCACCATCCAGCCGAGCCGGGCCCCCGGCAGGCCGTACGCCTTGGACAGACCCGAGACGGCGATCACCCGCTCGCCACGACCCCACATGCCCGGCGCCTCCTCGCCCGGCGCCAGATCGTGCACCGCGCCGCGGTAGACCTCGTCGCTCAGGACCCACGCGCCGACCCGTTCCGCCGCCGCCGCTACCGCATCGAGTTCCGCAGGCGTGAACACGTGCCCGGTCGGGTTGTTCGGATGGCTCAGGTAGATGAGCTTCGTCCGTTCGCAGACGGCGGCCTCGAAGGTCTGCCAGTCGAGGGACCAACTCGACTCATCTTCGCCGGGCAGCAGCGGCACGTCGCGCACCACAGCCCCCAGGCCCCGCGCCGCCAACGCCACCTGCATGTAGTTGGGCACGATCGCCACGACCTCGTCGCCGGGCTCGATCAACACCTGCACGGTCACGTAGTTCGCCTCGGACGAGCCGTTGGTCACCAGCACGTGCTCCGTGGATGCGTCCGCGTAGTGGCCGGCTATCTGCGACCGCAGTTCCGGAGTGCCATTGGACTGGATGTACTCGAGCGGCACCGTGCGGAGCCAGTCCAGGTCGAGCCCCATCTCCGCCAGGCCGTCAAGCGACAGCGGCTCGACGCCGCTCTCGCTCAGGTTGACGTCAACCCGGTGTTCCCAGAGCGACTGCTGCCGCTCCAGTTCGAAGGTCTCCATCTCCATTTGTCGTCGTACCCTCAGCCGGTTGTCCCGTCGCGGAACGCGGAGTATGCCAGCCTCCGTCAGGATAGGGACCGTGCCGAGACTGCTCCTGCGTCTAGTGGCCGGCGTCCACCTGGTCGCCTTCGTCTCCCTCTGGGTGCAGATCGACGGTCTGATCGGGTCGCGCGGCATCCTGCCGGCCGGGGAGTTCTTCGCCTACCTCGAGCGGGTGCTCGGGCCCGGCACGTTCGAACGTCTGGCGAGGGCGCCGTCGCTGCTCTGGTTCTCTTCCGGCGACGCGACGCTCCACGCCCTCTGCGCGGCCGGCGTCGTCCTGTCGCTGCTGGCACTCGCCGGCATGGTGACCGCACCGGTTTTCGGCGCACTGTGGTTGTGCTATCTGTCGCTGGTCTGGGGCGGCCAGACCTTCCTGGCCTTCCAATGGGACACGCTGCTGCTCGAGACGACGGTCTGCGCCGTCGTGCTGGCCCCCCTCGGCTGGCCGAGCGGCTCCGGGCCGCGGCCCGACACCTTGGCGGCGCGCGTCCGAGCGGCGTTCCGCGTCACCCCGGACGCCGCGGCCAGCCGGCCCGGCCTGTGGCTGTTCCGGCTGCTGGTGGTCAAGCTGATGTTCCTCTCGGGCGCGGTCAAGCTGCTCAGTCTCGACTCGACCTGGTGGCAACTGACCGCACTCGACGTCCACTACTTCACCCAACCCCTGCCGGTCACTGCGAGCTGGTTCGCGCACCATCTTCCGGACTGGTTCCATCGCCTGTCGGTGCTGATCATGTTCGCGGTCGAGCTGGTCGCACCCTGGTTTCTGTTCTCGCGGCGGCTGCGGCGACCCGGCATGGGAATGCTGCTGGCGTTTCAAGTTCTGATTGCCGCCACCGGCAACTACGGCTTCTTCAACCTGCTGAGCGCGGTGCTCTGCCTGTCGTGGCTCGACACCGGCGGGTTCGGTTGGCTAGCCGGTCGCGGCGGGAAAGCGGACAGCACCGATCGATCGGCTCCGACCACCGGGGACGTCAGCACCCTGCACGTTGTATCCCAGCGGATCCGCTGGGCGGCAGCCGCCGCGATCCTCTGCCTGAGCCTCGTGGTTGCCGCCCGCGAGCTCACCCGTTCACTGCCACGCGGACCGGACACCCCGCCACGAGCGGCCGCCGCGGCTGACCTCGTCGACCGGGTACTGGTCGATCCGGCCGCGCCCCTGCTACGCGCCATCGCCCCCTTCCGCTCGATCAACGGCTACGGCCTGTTCCGCGCGATGACAACGTCGCGGCCCGAGATCGTGGTCGAGACCAGTTCAGACGGCGTGATCTGGAGCGAGCTGGCCTTCCGCTTCAAGCCCGGCGATGTGAAACGCGCACCGCGCGCCGCCCAGCCCCATATGCCCCGGCTCGACTGGCAGATGTGGTTCGCGGCGCTCGATCCGCAGCGGGCCGACTGGTTGGGCCCCTTCGTGACCCGGCTGTTCGAGGGCGAACCGGCGGTGCTGCGGTTGCTCGGCGCCGCCAGCCGGCAGGCCGAACCGCCGAACTACCTGCGCCTGCGGCTCTACGACTACACGTTCAGCGAACCCGGCACGGACGAACGCTGGTGGCGCAGGGAACTGCTCTACGATCTATCGTCTGTTCTCGAGCGGGAGGCCTTCGCCACGGACGCACCTCGGGGGGGCCGCTAGCGAGATCGACCGGCGGCCGGGCAGGCTAGGGCAGCGCGTGGACGGAGGGCATGACGCCTCCCACATGGCTGCCGAAGCCGAAGTCGGTCGGCTCGTACTCACCCACGATCCGTACGTCGCTCTGCTCCGGGATTCGATCCTCCATACCGAGTCCCCAGTACACGGCGTTCACCACCAGCCGCCGCAACCCCTCGCTCTCGAAGTCCGTCGAGGAGCCCATCGTGGTCGTGAACACCCGCGAGGCCTTACCGCCGCTGCCCGTGTACGAGCGGGTCCAGGCCAAGGGTTCCATGGGGTCGTTCTTCGGTCCCTCGACGGGCGGATCGTCCGGCGACATCCCGGCCAGCACGGCGCCCTCCAGCAGCACGTCGGCGTCGTCACCGAGGTTCTTCACCCCGTAGACGTCCGTCGGGCCCCAGACGTCGGTCACTCCGCGCAGGATGGGATGGCCGCCGGCGCCGGGTGCAACGACGCCGCGCGTGCTCTCCCGGCCGTGGTGGCCGTGGTGGTTGATCCACGTCTCGCCGAGCACCTGCTGCCCGAACCCACCCGGCCAGGTCTCGCTGCGGAAGCTCCAGTGCGCGTACGGGCTGTCCAGGTTGCGCTGGTAGGAGAAGGCGTGCGTCGCTGTCCGCAATCCGACGATCGGCCGCCCCGATTCGACGTAGTCGACGATGTGCTTCATTTGCGCGTCGGGCAGCTCCCGGAAACGGGTCGCGATCACCATCACGTCGGCGTCGTCGAGCGCTTCGAGACCCGGGATGTTCGTCTGCTCCTCGGGATCGATCGCCCCGGTCTCGGCGTCGATCGAGAACAGCACCACGCATTCGAAGCCGTGCCGCATCGAGAGCACCTTGCCGAGCATCGGCATCGCCTCCTCCGAACGGTACTCCTCGTCGCCGGCGATCAGCACGATCTTGCGGCCGGCGCCGGGACCGTCGCCCCCCGAGTAGGTCACCCACTGCTGTTCGCTGCCGAAAGCCGGCCCGTGCAGGAAGGGCGTGAGCACCGCGCACAAGGTCAATCCGGCTGGAAGGAAACTGTCCATTCTCATCTCTGAAGCCTCTTGGACCAGCGTAACACCGCGCACGTCACGTCAGGAGCAGGGGGCGGACACTGGCCCCTCTCAGACTCGGAGCAGGCCGAGATCGCCTTCACCAACGTCGGCAAGCGCCTGGAGCAGGCCGGCGCAAGCGCCGAGGACATCGTGAAGACGAACGTCTACATCAAGGACATCGACCCGGAAAAGGTCCAACAGGTCGGCCGGGCCCACGCCAAGGTCCTGCGACTCGACCCCCCACGCGCCTCGACCTGGGTCGGGGTGACGGGACTCGTGTACCCGTCGCTGCTGATCGAGGTGGAGGCTACGGCGGTGGTGGCGGCGGAGTAGGGGGGCAGTGAAGGAAAGCCCCGGCGACCTGACAAGCGGTCGCCGGGGCCTCGAGGATTCACTTGCGGGGTCTGCTACGTCATAGGCAAAGGAACTCGCCGCAGCAGCACTTGGGCATGAACGACATCCTCTGGGCGACTCGAACCGTGCCGCCAACTTCAACCAGAGCATACACAACGACCCGATGTTGTCCGCTGCCAGACAACTCCATGGCGTCCTTGAGAGTGGATAACCATGCGCTGTCGACATCCTTCTCGGTCCACAGAACCTCTGCGGTTCGAGCTCCCGTTTCTCGGACATCGAACCGCGCCAGGAAGCGCCACGTCGCGTCGCTTTCCGGGCGCGAGACACCATCTCCTTCGTCGCGAGTCGGGAACTCCCTGCTCACCAGACGGCCGCGTCCAGACTCGAAGCCGCCCCCGAAGCTCGCGTGAGGCGGAGGCATCCACGTTTCGGTCCGCGGATGTTCGGCCCCGTGGACGAGAAACACCTTCTCAGGGCCAATTCCCGGCGGACTCGATTGGTTCAAGACCTTGGTTCCCTCAGCCGCGAAGGCGCCATCGGAGAACGCGATAGCACCGTACTCGCCAGTTGTCGGGTCACGGTCCGCGATCAGGAACTCGTTCTTGTAGTAGTCCCTGCCGTCCACCTTCTCGGTTCGGTAGAGTGGTCGTGCTGGAGCGCCCATCGACCTGATCACCGAAACCCCTCCGTTGAGGTCCATGTGGTGATAGTCGCTCAGCCCGTAACTACCGCCACAGGTCGGTGGCGGAGGCACGGGAGTACAGGTAAGCCACTCGTTGGTTCCTCCCCACGAGTAGTACGACTGCCAGACTCCTCCTGTGGTGACGACTTCGGCAGTTGACTGCAGGCGACCATTGTAGCTGCATGGCGGATTGTGCTCGACGCCGTTGGCCTGGCACGGTAAGTTGTCGAAGATGCTTCGAGGGTATCCGCCGCAGACGAAGGTCTGACCAGGGGAGAACGGACCCTGAATCGTGTGCCCCCATGGCTGGTTACAGGTTCCGTTGAGGCAGATTGTGGTTTCTTGGCTGGCATCTCGGTCCATCCACCCACTCTGAGGATACGTGGCGACTGAGTTGACCGAGTACTCGGTTGAGTCGAACAGAAGCGCCCGGCGGTTCACGCTGACGCTGGTGACTTGAAATCCCGCCTGCGCGGCCAGGTCTGAGGACACCAGCGCGAGTCCGATCAGAACCAGCGAGACGTTTCGGCAGATCATCGCTCTACGTGCTCGCACTACTGGACCTCCCTGGGACGAGAGTCAGCGGACTGCCAGGGATTCCATCCCCTCAAGTCCTCCTCGCACGGACCACCGAGGATCTCGACGCCCACCGAGAGTCTCTCGCTGGCCGTCGCGAGCAAGTATCGGCGCAGGCCCGTCCAATCGGATTCCGACAGTTGTTCGCGCAAGGACTCAAGGAGGCGCGCCTCGGCATGAGCGGAGTAGTTGGACTGCACCTGGGGCAGCCAGTTCTGCCAGTCGCTCCGCTCTCCACCAACCTCCATCGAGAGATACAGGTCGTCACGCTGCTCCATCGCGGCCTGAAGCGCGATCCCCTTGTCGATGCGCCGCTGGCGCCGTCGCGGGTCTTCGCCTTCAACGGCTTGCCGGTAAGCCACAGAACTTGGCATGAGACCATGTTCGGGAGGATTCAGATTCTCGCGCTCTATGTAGTCCTCGATCATCGCGTGGACCGCCACCTTCGCAGGCCATATCTCGTCTGCGGCTCGCTGAACCTCTCTGTGTGCCCCGTCGAGCAGGATGCCGAGACCGTCGAATGCGCTCGGCGAGACTCCAGCACTCTCAAGGCCCTGCCGGATGTCTGCTGTGAGTTCGGGAACCGAGTCAGGCAGCGGCTCCTCGCTCTCGGAAGCGATCGCGGCTTCGACGTTTCGAGTCGCGTTGCCGGACACGAGGCTGCCCATGAAGTTCGTCAGCGCATATCCCATGGTCATTCGCTCGGGCCGGCTGTTGCTCGAGAATCCCCTGGGGATGAAGTCCGGTCCGCAATCTGGAAGCAGTCCTTCCGCAACTGCCTCCCGATAAGCCATCGCGAGTCCTTCCGGCTGGCTAGCGAGATAGAGGTCGTGAGGCGTCACACCATCCGCGAGAGGCCACCAGAGTGGCGAATGCAGCGGTGTTTCGGGAGGTGGGTACTGCGCTACGGCAGGCACCAAGGTCAGCAAGTAGAGGACTGAGCAGGCTGCCAAGACCCTCTGGCTTCGACGAAGTCGGTTCACGTGTGTCGAACCCTCCTTTGTTGGTGGGCCGTCTCGGGAGAGAGAGCCCCTGTGATCAGGATGGAGGTCACTTTAGCTGTTCGAGCTCCCGACGTCCCAGAGTGAAGCGCCAGCGCCGCTTGACGGGCCGAGCGCGGATCCGGAACGCTGAAGCGATGGAGTGTTAGGGGCAGCTGAAAATCTCCCATTCGTGGCAACCGAAAACGGCACAGTTTCGGGCTTGTCGGAGGGCGTTCGTCGTTCGATGCTGTTGGCTTCGCCAACGGTCATGGAGCGGTGTACGGATGCATGGATGGGAGACGCGGATGTTTGCTGAAGCACTACCTGGAGCGGGGAGTCTCGGAGGCTGAGCTGGCGAGGCGGTTCGGGGTCAGTCGTCGGACGATCCACCGGTGGATCAGATCGGGCCAGTTGGACCGCGATCTGTCTTTGGGCGCGGCGCGGTACTCGCCCGCGGCCGCGGGTGGCTCACAAGCTGGATCCATACAAGGAGTTGATCGAGGTCCGGCTCGGTGAGTTCCCCAAGCTGTCGGCGAAGCGGCCGTTCGACGAGGTGCATGCGGCCGGCTACGACGGCGGCTACAGCCGCGTGAGGGACTACGTGCGGGAGGTGCAGCGGCGCGCTCCTCAGGAGGCACCGGTGCGGTTCGAGACTGCCGGCGGGCCATCAGGGTCAGGTGGACTTCGGGACGTTCAGGCTGCCCTGGGCACGTCGACATACGCTGCTGGTGGTGCTCGGTTACTCCAGGCTCTTGTGGCCGCGTTTCTACCCGCGGCAGCCGATGCCGGTCCTCATCGAGGAGCTCGAGAGCGCCTTCTGTCGGTTCGGTGGCGTGCCGCAGGAGCTCCTCTTCGATCAGATTCGCGCCGTGGTCGTGCCGGACGACCGCGCCTCGGGCGGTGAGTTGGCGCTCAATGCCGAGTTTCTGCGGTTCCCGGCCCATTGGGGCTTCGTGCCGCGGTCGTGCCGTCCTTACCGGGCGCCGACCAAGTGCAAGGTGGAGGGGCCGATCCGGTACGTGCGGGAGAGCTTCTTCTACGACCGGCCGTTCGTGAATGACGCCGACCTGAATGAGCAGGCCTCGCGCTGGCTGGATAACACCGCCAATGTGCGCCGGCATGGCACGACGGGTCAGCGCCCGGTGGACCGTTTCGAGCGCGACGAGCGCCAGGCGCTTCGTCCCCTGGCCAGCCAGCCTACCGGAGTTTGGGCGCTCGGCAGCCCGAAGAGGCGTCCCGGCGCCGCTTCGTGGCACCGACGGTACAGGTGCAGCGGCGTCCCCTGCGGGAGTACTCGGAGGCGGTCCGATGAAGGCTGGCGACCGGCGAGCCCGGCTGCGGGAGATGCTGGCGGACTTGCAGATGCCCGGAGCGCTGGAAGCCGTCGACGGCATCCTGGCCCAGGCCGACAGCGGAGCGGTGACCGCTTCCGAGGCGATCAAGGAGTTGCTTTCCGCCCAGATCGTGCTGCGCAACAACCGCCGACTGCAGGCGGCGATGCGCTCGTCGCGCCTACCGGCGGTCAAGACGCTCGACCAGTTCGACTTCAGCTTCCAGCCCAGCATCAAGCGGGAGCAGATCGAGAGCCTCCACGAGCTGAGATTCCTGGAGCGGGCCGAGAATGTGATTCTCCTGGGGCCGCCGGGAGTGGGCAAGACCCACCTGGCGATCAGTCAGGCGATCGCAGCCGCCGAGTCGGGCCGCAAGGTCTACGACGGCACACTGGCGGCTCTGATCGAGTCGCTGACCGAGGCGAAGGCCGCGGGGGGCAACCTGTCGCGCCGGCTCCGCGTGCTCACCCATCCCGCCTTGCTGGTCGTCGACGAGATCGGCTACCTGCCGATCAGCCGGGACGGCGCCGTGCTTCTTCTTCCGGTTGATCGACGCCCGACACGAGCGGGCCTCCACGGTGCTCACCTCCAACAAGGGCTTTGAGGAATGGGGCGGCGTGCTCGGCGACGAGATCATGGCCGCGGCCCTCACCGATCGCCTCCTGCACCACTGCGACATCGGCAACATCCGAGGCAACAGCTACCGGATGAGAGCGCACCAGGACCCCCATCGCCCCGCCCACGAAGAGCGTCACCAGGAAGGCGGCTCGTGATCAACCGCCAACCCCCTGGCCTCGGCGCGCGGCCGGTGTCGGCCTCCGGTCGCTCCGCTCCCTACGGCCGACACCGGAGCCCTACCGCCACACTCCGGACCCCAAACACAGCGACCACCGACGCCGAACAAGTGGGACATTCTCAGTTGCCAGGAGTGCGCCGTTTTCAGTTGCCATTGAGATGGAGCAGCGAGACCGCAACGAGCAGCCACTACTCGGACTGCGCGGTCTACAACGAACCCGCGTACCCGGCAGAACCTTGCGGTCGTGCCGGCCTTCGGCCGGCGCGTTCTTTCCGCCGCCTTCGGCGGCAGCGGACCAGAAGGTCCGCGCACCTGTACCTTCTTCGGGTGGAATCTGGTGGGTCGATGAGAGAGAAGGAATCGGCCAGTAGCCGCCGCGGCTGCGGTAGCTGTGGGAAACCGGCTTGCCGGTTTTCCAAGGGCCTGCGCGAAACGGTCCGCCGTTTTCCGCGGCACCGGCAGCTTGCGCAGCCGAGACCGCCGGCCGGTTGCGTCTCTGGCCTGCCGGAGTTACACAAGGAAGGTCGGCAAGCAGCCAGGAGCAACCGTCCGCGCACCGTGCTTCGAGCACCTCTCTGGGACTTGTGCCCTGGCTGCTTCGCCGCGTTGGACGCCCAATGGAGGGTCCGTGCCATCGAGCACCAGTACAGGTACTGGCAGGCAACGCGACGCGCCGACCCGAGCAGGTTAACGCAACAGAAGGGAGGACGCGATGGCTGAGACCTGGTTCGCCGACGTGGATTGGGGGTCCAGGACCCACCATGTGTGCCTGATGGATGGGGACGGCAAAGTGAGGGGGAGCGGGCGTTTCCCCACAGCGGCAAGGGACTTGCCGCGATGGCGGAGTGGCTTCTCGGGCGCAGCCGAGCGGCGTTGGCGGAACAGATCGGCATAGCCATCGAAGTGCCGCACGGACCGGTGGTCGAGAGCCTCCTGGAGCGAGGCTTCGCCGTGCATGCAATCAACCCCAAGCAGCTCGACCGCTTCAGGGGCCGCTTCTCGACAGCCGGCGCCAAGGATGATCGCCGCGATGCCCGGGTACTCGCCTCGGCGCTGCGCACCGACCCTCAGTGCCTGCGCCGTCGGCAAGCCCCCGACGCCGGAACCGCCGAACTGCGCGAGATGCCCCGCGTCCGCAAGCAGTTGGTCGCCCATAAGAACCGACTGGAGAACCAGATACGCGACCTGCTCTGGCGCTACTACCCGCAGTTTCTCGCCGCCGTCGGGAACGACATCTCGGCACCCTTCGCGATGGCCTTGTGGCGACTGGCGCCGACGCCCGACGAGGCTCGACGGCTGTGCAAGGACACGCTCGCCGCGCTGCTCAAGAAACACCGCATCCGGCGCCTGACCGCTGACCAACTGCTCGATCAACTGCGGGCCGAGCCGATCGCCGTCTCCCCCGCCGCCATGGAGGCCGCCGCCGGTCACACGGAAATCCTCCGGCCGTTGCTCGACACCGTCTGCAACCAACTCGCCGACGCCGACCGGTGCCTGGAACAGATGACACGCGAGCTCGAAGCCGAGGTCTGCCGGGAAGAAGACGACCAGACGCCCAAGCCCAGCGACGCAGTCATCCTGAGGTCGCTGCCCGGCATCGGCACCGTCGGCCTCGCCACCCTGCTCTGCGAAGCCGACGAAAGCCTCGAACGCAGAGATTGCGATGCGCTGCGTTGCCTCAGCGGCGTCGCGCCGGTGACCGTCCAGTCCGGCAAACAAGCTGATCGTCATCCGACGACTGGCCGCCAACGAGCGACTCCGCAACGCGGCCCACCACTGAGGAGAAGTCGCCATCCAGCATGACTCGATCAGCCGAGCCAAGTACGACGCCACGAGAGCGCAAGGCAAGACACACGGACGAGCCATCAGACAGGTCGTAGACCGACTCCTCGGCGTCGCCTGCGCCATGCTCCGAGACCGCACTCGCTTCGACCCCAACATGCAACGCCGTGCCCAAGCTGCATGAAAACTCGCTGAACACCAGCAATCCACCCCCAAGCCCACTTGCTAAAGGGTGGAGAGTCCCAGAGATACGGCGTCGCCTCGGCGACACTCTTTACTGCCAGCGTTGCCGCCGTAGGCGGCCAGGGAAGAGATAGCCGAACGCCGAATCCCGTCTCCCGCTCCACGCCAGCGCTCCGCGCGGGCGTGGAGCGGGAGACGGGATTCGAACCCGCGACCAACAGCTTGGAAGGCTGTGACTCTACCCCTGAGTTACTCCCGCACGCCCGCAAAGCGAAGAAGTGGTGGAGGCGGATGGATTCGAACCATCGTAGGGCTTTGCCCGACAGATTTACAGTCTGTTGCCTTTGACCGCTCGGCCACACCTCCGGCAACTTCCTCCGTGGAGCCGGCACCCGGATTCGAACCGAGGACCTACTGCTTACAAGGCAGTTGCTCTACCAACTGAGCTATGCCGGCCCTCGCGACGAAGCACTTAGGCACCATGGCGGCGCCACGGCGACGCCGGAGTCTACGCCAGGCCCTCCGGCGTGACAAGACGCTGGCGCACCGCCTCGTAGAGCAGCGCTGCGGCCGCCGTGGAGAGGTTGAGGGACTCGAGGCGGCCGCGCATCGGCAAGCCGAGAAGGCCGTCGCAGAGGCTCCTTGTCCGGCGGCGCAGGCCGCGCGCCTCGCCGCCGATGCAAAGCACGATCGGGCCGCTCAGGTCGACCGTCCACGGCGCTTGACCTGTGGCGTCGGCGCCGTAGACCCAGAAACCGTCGGACTTGAGGCGCTCGATCTCCTGGCCGCTGTTCACAATCCGCTCGACTTCGAGCCAATCGACCGCGCCCGCGGCGGTTCCAGCGACCGCGGCGGAGAGCGGCGCCGCGCCGCGGTCACGGATCAGAACGCGGCCAACCCCAGCCGCCTCGCACACCCGCAGCAATGCGCCCAGGTTCCGTGGATCCTGCACGTCCTCGACCAGCACCAGGAGTTGCGGGTCGGCAGCAGCAACCGGCGATCCACCGCGCCTTCGGGGCACCAGGACCGCTGCGAAACCCCGCGCGGTCGCGTCGTCGAGTCCCGCCGCTTCGAGCCGGGCCCGCAGTTCGGCGGCGGCCACGCTCTGAACCGGCACGCTGTGGCGCACGCACAGGCTCTCGATCGTCCGCCGCCGCTCCCCTGCCGGCCTCGAGATGACGACTTCGGCGACTTCGTGCGGGTGGCTGCGCAGGATTTCGCGGACCGGCTGGAAGCCGAGCCGCCAGTCCGCGCCGGGGGCTGGCGCCGAAACGCTCCGGCGATCTCCCTGTCTGCTCACGTCCGCCGCCGCTCGACCAGGACGACGGCCTCGGCGGCCATGCCCTCACCGCGACCGAGGGGCCCGAGCCCTTCATGGGTCGTGGCCTTGAAGTTCATTCGCCCGGGGTCGAGTCCGAGCAGGCGCGCAACATGGTCCTCGATCGCAGCGCGGTGAGGCGCCATCGTTGGCCGTTCGGCGATCAGCGTCACGTCGCAGTTGCGGACCTCGAACCCCTTCTCCCGGACCAGGTCGACGATCCGCAGGAGCAGATCCGAGCTGTCGGCCCCACGCCAGACGTCGTCCGACGGCGGAAAATGGACCCCCAGGTCACCGAGCCCGGCGGCGCCGAGCAGGGCGTCGCCGATCGCATGGAGCACCACGTCTGCATCGCTGTGACCGTCCAGACCGACGTCGTGCGGAATCCGCTGGCCGCCAAGGATCAGGGGCCGCCCAGCCGTCAGCCGGTGCACGTCGTAGCCATGGCCAACTGCGGTCAAGGCGACCCGCCGCACCCCGTGCCGCGATCGCAGCAGCGCCTCGATCGTCGCGCGATCGGAGGGGTCCGTGAGTTTCGGGTTCGGGTGCGACGCCACAACAGCGGCGATCGAACCCGGCGCGAACAGGCTGCTCTCGTCGCCCACCTCGATGTCCCGCGCGGCCGCCCGATCGAGCGCAGCCGCCAGTTTCGCAGCCCGAAAGACCTGGGGCGTCTCGGCCCGAAACAGACCCGCCCGATCGACCGTCGCGCCGAGCCGGCCCGACTTGACCGTCTTCAGGGTGTCGCTCACCGGGCGTCCGAGGACCGCCCCGTCACTGCCTTCCTCGGCCGCCGTCCGGATGACGGCTTCGAGGTCCACCGGGCTCAGACAGGGGCGGGCGCCGTCGTGAACCGCAACCCAGTCGGAGGAATCAGCGGCGGTCGCCGAGAGCGCGGCCGCTACGGAATCCTGGCGGCGCCGGCCACCTTCAACCGTGCTGACCTCCACTCCGGGCCGCGGCGCAACTTCCTGAGCCAGCATCTGCAGCGTCTCACCGGCGCTACCCGCCGGCGCCGCGACGACCACACGGTCGATGACGGAGACGGCGACAAGCCGCTCGACCGTCCAGGCCAGTACCGGGCGGTCCAGGAGCAGCGAAAACTGCTTCGGCCGATCGCCACCGAACCGCCGGCCGCTTCCGGCGGCCGGGACAATCGCGTGGACGGTCAAAGCAGGACTCGAGGGCGGGCTCCGGCAGCCTGCTAGACCTCGAGGATGTCCTTCTCCTTGTTCGCCAGCGCCTGGTTCACCAGGCCGATGTAGTGGTCATGGAGCCTCTGCATCTCATCGAACCCCCGGCGTTCGTCGTCCCGCGAAATCTCCTTCACCTTCTCCATCTGCTTCAGTCGATCGTTGCCTTCGCGCCGCACGCCGCGCACGGTATTGCGGAAGCGCTCGGCGATCTCGTGGCCGCGCTTCACCATCTCCTTGCGACGCTCCTCGGTGAGGGGAGGCACCGGGATTCGGACGATCCTGCCGTCATTGGAGGGATTCAGCCCCAGGTCGGCCAACAGGATCGCGCGCTCGATCGCGGCGATCTGGGTCGGATCGAACGGCTGCGCCACCAGCAGCGTGGCGTCGGCGACGGACAGGCTCGCAAGCTGATTGAGCGGCGTCGGCGTACCGTAGTACTCGACCGTCACCCCATCGAGCAGCGCCGCCGAGGCCCGTCCGGTTCGCAGTGTCTTCAGCTCCTGGTGAAGGTGGTCGACGCCATCCTTCATCTTGAGCTCCATTTCCAAGAACAGCTCTTGCATGACCTATGCCTCCCCCGGCTCGGATTGTAGCCCCCGCGTGGTGCGCCGCTATGTCCGCTCGCGGAAGCGGGTCGGCGTCAGGTGACGAGGGAACCGACCTTCTCGCCCAAAACCACCCGCCGGATGTTGCCCTCGACACCGAGGTCGAACACCGCGATCGGCAAGTCGTTCTCCCGGCACAGGCTGATCGCCGCCGCGTCCATGATGCCCAGGTTGCGCTCCAGGACCTCCTGATAGGTCACTTCGGGCAGGCGCTGCGCCCCGGCGTCCCGACGCGGGTCGGCACTATAGACGCCGTCGACCTGGGTTGCCTTGAGCAGGATGTCGGCCTGGACTTCGTTCGCACGGAGCGCGGCGGCGGTGTCCGTCGTCAGGTAGGGGTTGCCGGTACCGGCGCCGAAGATCACGACCCGACCCTTCTCCAGGTGCCGAATCGCCCGGCGGCGAATGAACGGCTCAGCCACGCTGCGCATCTCCAGCGCCGTCTGCACCCGGGTCGGAACGCCCGTCTTTTCCAGTGCGTCCTGCATTGCCAGGCTGTTGATGACAGTCGCCAGCATGCCCATGTAGTCGCCAGTCGCCCGCTCGACGCCGCGATGGCTCGCAGCCAGGCCGCGGATCACGTTGCCGCCCCCGACCACCATGCCGATCTGCACGCCGAGCTCGAAGACATCGCGAATCTGAACGGCGATCCTTCCGACAACGACCTCGTCGATGCCGAAGGGCTTGTCGCCCATCAGGGCTTCGCCCGACAGCTTGAGCAGGATGCGCCGGTACGCCGGCTCGGCCGCAGCGGCTGCAGTCATCCGGCCATCAGGACGGATCGGAAGCCGGAGAGACCGCTGCGGCGACGGTCGAATCACCGCCGAGCTGGAACCTGGCGAAACGGCAGATACGCATGTTCTCGCCCAGCTTAGCGATCGCCCCCTTGAGCACGTCCTCAACCTTCAGGTCCGAGTCCTTCACGAACGGCTGCTCCAGGAGGCAGTTCTCGGCGAAGAACTTACGAATTCGGCCCTCGACGATGCGCTCGACGATGTGCTCCGGCTTGCCCGACTCGAGCGCCTGTTCCCGGTGAATCCTCTTCTCCCGCTCGAGGATGTCCGCGGTGATCTCGTCGCGACCGATGAAACGCGGCTGGCTGGCGGCCACATGCAGCGAGAGATCGTGCGCCAACTGCTGGAAGTCGTCCGTGCGGGCGACGAAGTCCGTCTCGCAGTTGATCTCGAGCAACACGCCGATCTTGCCGCCGGCGTGGATGTAGGAGACCACGAGACCGTCGCTGGTGGCGCGTCCGGCCTTCTTGGCGGCAGAGGCCAACCCCTTCTTGCGCAGCGCGTCGAGCGCCTCTTCCAAGTCGCCGCCGGTCTCGACCAGGGCCCTCTTGCAGTCCATCATGCCGGCGCCGGTCCGCTCGCGGAGCTCCTTGACCATTCCGACTGTCACAGCCTTGCTCATCGCTTCCTTCTCCCTACGGGCCTGACCCGCCCCTGACTGGAACTTCACTGACTCCCGCTCGCCGGACGAAGAACCGTCGGCGCCTCACCACGAACTGCCGGCTGGCTTACGCGCTGCCGCCGGCCGCGGCAGGTTCCGCCGATTCGGCTGTCGGCTCGGCGGCCTCGGCCTGCCCTTCGGAGTCCGTAATCTCAGCCGGCTCCTGGGCTTCGCCGTCAGGCTCCAGGGCTGCCTCGGGTCCTGCTTCCAACGCGCCTTCCGCCTCGTCGCCCTTGCTCCAGGCGGCTGCGCCCCCGATGTAGGAGTCGGCTATGCGACCGGCAAACAACCGAATCGTCCGTATCGCATCGTCGTTGCCCGGAATCACGTGATCCACGAGCTCCGGGTCGCAGTTCGTATCCACGATGGCCACCACCGGGATGTTCAACTTGTTCGCCTCCGCGATCGCAATGTGCTCACGCTTCGGGTCGACGACGAACAGAGCGTCCGGCAACCGTTCCATGTTCCGGATTCCGTCGAGGTTACGGACCATCTTTTCCCGGTCACGATCCAGGCGCAGGCGTTCCTTCTTGGTCAGCAGGTTTTCCTCGTCGGCGAGCTTCTTCTCCGTTTCCTGGAGGCGCTCGACCGAGGCGCGGATGGTGACGAAGTTGGTCAGCGTACCGCCAAGCCAGCGATGGGTGACGTAGAACTGGCCGCAGCGCTGCGCCTCTTCCTCGATCGCGTGCTGCGCCTGACGCTTGGTGCCGACGAACAGCAACCGGCGGCCCATGCGAGCCATGTGCTCGACATAGTCCGCCGCCTCGCGGAAGCGCAGCAGGGTCTGCTGAAGATCAATGATGTAGATGCCGTTGCGGCGGCCGAAGATGTAGCTGCGCATCTTCGGATTCCACCGCCTGGTCTGATGGCCGAAATGGACACCCGCCTCCAGCATCTCCTTCATCGTGACGTGAGCCAAAAAACTATCCTCGCTACCTTTTGCTGAACTGGAAGCGCGCACGCGCACCCTTTTGACCGTACTTCTTGCGTTCCTTGCGCCGCGGATCACGGGTCATGAACCCGGCCGCCTTGAGCGCTTCGCGAAACGTTGGTTCGAACTCCACCAGCGCCCGCGAGAGACCGTGCCGGATGGCGCCGGCCTGACCCGAACTGCCACCTCCGCGGACCGTAGCCCACATGTCGACCTCGCCCTCCTTCTCGACCACCTGCAGAGGTTGGTGGACGATCATCTTCAGCACTTCGCTGTTGAAGTAGTCGTCCATCACCATGCCGTTGACCGTCATCTCGCCGCTGCCGGGGCGCAGGAACACCCGCGCCGTGGCCGTCTTGCGGCGACCGGTCCCGTACTTCGCTTCCGTCAACTCGGACTCCCTTCGACTCCCGTCTCTCGCGACGGGCCAGCGCTCGCGATCGGTTCCGGCTGCTGCGCCGCATGCGGATGTTCCGCGCCGGCGTAGACCTTGAGCTTCCGCAGTTGCCGGCGCCCCAGACGATTCTTGGGCAACATGCCCCGCACCGCCAACTCGACGAGCCTGATCGGCCGGCGGCCGCGCAGACGGCCCGCGGTCTCCTCCTTGAGCTTGCCCGGCTTTCCGCTGTGGCGGTAGTAGATCTTCTTGTCGTCCTTGCCGCCGGTCAGAACCGCCTTCTCGGCATTGACGACCACCACGAAGTCGCCGACATCGATGTGGCGAGCGTAAGTGGGCTTGTTCTTGCCTGTCAGGATGCACGCGACCCGCGTGGCCAGACGTCCAAGCGTCGCGCCTTCCGCGTCGACCACGTGCCAGCGTCGCTCGATCTCGCCCACCTTGGGGCTGTAGGTCGGGTTCGCCGTCCTTGCTCTGACTATTGCGGTCATCGTATTCCCACCCAGGCCGGCCGGCCTTTACCCACCGGAGTGCCGGCACTCCGTTGCGCGCAGACTGACGTAGGAGTGGGCATACTCCTACCGAACCTCCTCGCGCAGAGGAACGGGGATCGTAGAGTCCCAACCGGGGCTTGTCAAGACGAGCGACGCTCCCTTCGACGATCGCGGCGGCGTATTCTCTCCGCCACGATGACTGCACTACGGGTCGGACTCACCGGCGGCATCGCCAGCGGCAAGTCGACCGTCGGCCCGATGCTTGCCGAGTTGGGCTGCATCGTCACGGACGCGGACGCCCTGGTCGCCGAGCTGTACCGGCCGGGCGAGCCGGGGGCAAGGGCTGTCGCCGAACTGTTCGGCTCCGAGATGCTGAAGGCGGACGGATCGGTCGACAAGGAAGAACTCGGTCGCGCGGTGTTCGCCGACCCGACCAGCCGAAAGCGGTTGGAACGTGCGATTCATCCCCTGGTCGGCCAGCGCTACCTGGAGGTTCTCAGGTCCGCCGGCGACGGTGCTGTCGTCGTCTTCGAAGTGCCGCTCCTCGCCGAGACCGGCGGTCGTGGACGGTACGACGCCGTGGTCACCGTCGAGGCGCCGAGCCGGCTCCGCCTCGACCGCGCGGTCGAACGCGGGCTCGACCGCGAACAGGCGGAAGCGCGCATGAAAGCTCAAGCCCGAAGCAAGGATCGCCGCGCCGCCGCCGACTTCGTGATCGAGAACGACGGCAGCCTGGAGAAACTCAGCGCCCAGGTCGAGACGGTGTTTGCTGCCCTGAAACGGCACGCTGAACAGCCTGGCTGAGCCGTACCTGCCGCCATCCCCAATCGGCGCTCAGGCGTTCCGGAGGGCCCGCAGGAACTCGCGCCAGGCGCGGCCGCGGTGGCCGATCCGGTCCTTGATCTCGTCGCCGAGCTCGGCGTAGGTCCGCTCGAGTCCGTCCGGCTCGAACACCGGATCCCAGCCGAAGCCACCCTCGCCTCGCGGCGGCAGCACCAGCCTGCCGGCGGTCGAGCCCTCGGCGATCACCTCCCGGTCGCCGTCGAGGAGCATGAGGGCGCACCGCGCCACGACGCCCGGGTCGCCGGAGCGAATCGCGACCTTCGCGATGCCTTCGTCGCCGACCGCCTCCAGCATCCACTTGACCAACGGACCCGGGAAGCCGTTCATGCAGGCAAGCTCCAGACCGGTCTCTTCGACGACGACCGGCCGCTCAAGCCGTTGCCAGGCGGCCTCGGCCTTGGACCGCAAGACCTCGATCAGGTCACCCGACTGGATCTCCGGCAGATCGATCGCCGCCGTCTCCAGTTGGTGGCCGACGATCCGCTCCGCCTCGCGCCGCTTGTTCGCGTTCCCGGTGACCAGCACCCACGGCGGCTGGCTCCCTTCCCCGCCGCTCACCTGTCCGCACCTGGAACCAAGAGAGCCAAGAGACCGGCAGTGTAGCCCGCCGGACGCCCAGCGGCTCGACCCGCCCCGAGGCACGAAACGCGCCGATCGATGACCGATGTCTGCCATACTCTCCGGCTTTTCTCGCGACACGGCAAACCCCACGTGCGCGAACCTGGCCTCAGGGAGGAACCCTCACATGCCCGAACACCTGATCTCGATCGCCGACCTGGAGGAGGGTCAACTCGAGTCGATTCTCGAGCTGGCCTTGCAGCTCGAATCCAGGCCGCAGTCACATCGCGACACGCTCAGGGGCAAGTCGATCGGTCTCTACTTCGAGAAGGCGTCCACCCGAACCCGGGTCAGCTTCGAGGCGGGGATGGCCCAACTCGGAGGCCAGGCGATCTTCCTCTCCAACCGCGACCTGCAGATCGGCCGCGGGGAGACGATCGCAGACACCGCCCGCGTCCTGTCGCGATACGTGGACCTCCTGATGCTGCGCACCTTCAAGCACAGCACGGTCGTGGAGATGGCCGAGCAGGCCACCGTGCCCGTGATCAACGGACTGACCGACGAACTGCACCCCTGCCAGGCGCTCGCCGACCTGATGACCGTCCGCCAGGAGTTCGGCGACCTGCGTGGCCGCCGGATCACCTACATCGGCGACGGCAACAACGTCGCGCACTCCCTGATGATCGCCTGCGCCCGCGCCGGGATCGACTTCTCCATCGCCTCGCCTCCGGGTTACGAAGTCGCGGACAAGTACCTCGACCTCGCACGCGAACTGGCCACCGATACCGGCGCCGGGATCGAAACCGGCGCCGACCCGCACGCCGCCGCCGCCGGCGCCGACGCCGTCTACAGCGACGTCTGGACCTCCATGGGCCAGGAGCAGGAGCGGAAGCAGCGCCTCGCCGACTTCGAGGGCTACACGGTCGACGAGGACCTGATGGCCCGGGCCAAGAACGACGCGATCTACCTCCACTGCCTGCCCTGCCACCGGGGGGAAGAGGTCACCGCCTCGGTCGTCGACGGCCCCAGGAGCCGTGTCTTCGACCAGGCCGAGAACCGCCTGCACACCCAGAAAGCCGTCATGCTGCGGCTCCTCGACCGCGCCTAGGCGAGCGCACAGTCGGTGCTGCGCACCCGCCGGCTGGACGTCGTCGAAGAACCGGCGGCCGGGCGGTCGGGAACCGTGGCGGAACTGAACCTGCCGACACTCTTCGGTCTTCCAAGAACACCAGGCGGGTGAGCTCCGCAATCAGCGTAGAACGATCGCGGCGATGCCGGCTTTCTCCAGCTTCTGCCGTACGAGGTCGGCGGCTTTCTGGCGCCGGCGGTCGATCTGGACCCGGTACCAGCCTCCTTCCTCACGGATCCGGACCTTGTCCAGGCCGAGATCGCGGCGCAGGCGACGAGCCAGATCGGCGGCCCCGCTGCGCTTCTTGAAGGCGCCGGCCTGGATCGTGAAGCCGGAACGCTCGTTCCGGTCGGTCCGGGGCGCCGCCTTGCGCGTGGCCTTTGCACGGGAGTTCTTCGGCGGGCGTCCGTTCGCCGGGTAGGAGATCGGCAGGTTGCGGCCTTCGGGCGCCACCTGAACGACGCGAATTCGCACCCTGGCGAGCCCGGCGCCGAACAAATCGAGTTGCCGCGCCGCGCCCAGGGAAAGATCGATGATCCGGCCCTTGACGAAGGGGCCGCGGTCGTTGATCGGAACCCGCAGCTTGCGGCCGTTGTCCTTGTTTTGGACTTCCACGACGGTGCCGAAGGGCAGTTGCTTGTGGGCCGCGGAGATCCGGTTCATGTCATAGATCTCGCCGCTGGCGGTGGCCCGACCGTTGAATTGCGCGCCGTACCAGGAAGCCAGTCCTTCCTGCGTGGTCCCGCGGCGAGGGGTCTTGAGAGCGGAGGTCGAAGCGCAGCCGACCGAGAACAGGATGACGAGCAGTGCAGCCAGCGACCGCGTCCGGCTCACACCCTCGGCCCCTCGAACGCCGCCGCACGGTGCCGCGCCAGCGCCGGTTCGACGGCCTCAGCCAGAAAATCGTCGACCTGCTGTGCGGAACGGCCGGTGAAGGAATCCGCGTCGATGAGGTCGTCGAGCTCTCGGCGGTTGAGCGGGAAGGCCGGGTCCCGGTCGATCAGATCCAGGAGTGGGTTCGCCTCACCTGCCGCGACTCGGGCGTAGGCGTTGAGGCTGTGTTGTCGGATGCTCTCATGCAGCTCTTGGCGGTCGCCGCCGCGCAGGGACGCCTCCATCAGGAAGGTCTCGGTGGCCATGAACGGAAGCTCGCGCCTCACCCGGGCCGCGGTGGCCGCTTCGTTCACCCGCAGTCCCTGGGCGATGTTCGCGGCCAGCAGCAGCACGGCATCGACGGTCAGGAAGCAGTCGGTCAGCACCAGGCGTCGGTTCGCCGAGTCGTCGAGACTGCGCTCGAGCCACTGCGTGCCGGCGTTCAGCGCCCCGTGCAGGGAGTCGGTCATGACCCGCCGCGACAGCGAGCACATGCGTTCGGCCCGCACCGGGTTGCGCTTGTAGGCCATCGCCGAGGAACCGACCTGATTCTCGTCGAAGGGCTCGGACAGTTCGCCGACGCCCTGCAGCAGCCGCAGGTCGCTGCCGAACTTGTGGCAGCTCTCCGCGGCTCCGGACAGTGCGTGCAGGACCTGACTGTCCTGCTTGCGCGGGTAGGTCTGGCCGGTGATTCGCCAACTCGACTCGAAGCCCAGCGCCGTGGCCACCCGGGAGTCGAGTTCGCGCACCTTGCCGTGGTCGCCCCCGAACAGGGTCAGGAAGGAGGCCTGGGTGCCGGTGGTGCCCTTGACGCCCCGGCAGCGCAGCCGGTCGCGGCGATTGGCCACTTCCTCGAGGTCGGTCAGGAAGTCCTGCAGCCAGAGGCAGGCGCGCTTGCCCAGCGTCGTCAACTGGGCGGACTGGAAATGGGTGTAGGCGAGCGCGGTCGTGCCTCGCTCCCTGCGGGCGAAGGCGGCCAGCTCGGCGACGGTGGCCGCCAGCCTGCCCGCGACCAGATCGAGGGCCTCCCGGATGATCAGCACGTCCGTGTTGTCGGTGATGAACGCCGATGTAGCGCCCAGGTGCAGGATGCCGCCGGCGTCGCCGCTGACCTCGGCGAAGTGGCGCAGGTGAGCTACCACATCGTGGCGCGTTTCGCGTTCGAGAAGTGCCACCCGCTCCAGGTCGAGATCGTCCGCATGCTCGCGCAGCGCGTCGAGCTGCCGCTCGCTGATCGGCAGCCCCAGTGCCGCCTGGTTCTCGGCCAGACAGATCCAGAGCCGCCGCCAATTCCGGAACCGGTGCCGGGCCGAAAACAGCCGCCCCATCTCCGCGCTCGCGTAACGCTCGTGAAGCGGATTCTGCGGTGCTTCCCTCGCTGCGGCCATGGGCGAAGTCTACCAGCGCAAATTGTTGACGGCGCTGAGGTTTAGCCGGCAAACACGCGTCTCAGCCGGCGCCAGGGGCTCAGGGGGGTCAACCTCCAGGTGCCTCGGAGCGAGCGACGCCCCGGATCCTCACAGAAACCGACAACGTACCGAAGCGAGCGGAGTGGAGTGAGCGCCACCCGCTCCAGAACTCAGAGAGCGCTCACGCCACCTGGAGGTTGACCCCCCTGAGCCCCCAGCCGGCGGGTGCGCCCCACCGCCACCCGTGCCCGGCTCCGACTACGAGAGGTCGACCAGGTCGACCGAGATCGACTCGTCCAGGGCCAGCAGCGCCGCCATGCACGCATCGTTCGGGGCCTGGTCGAGCCGCAGGACGGCCAGGGCGTCGTGGGCGCCCGGTTCGCGGGCCAGATGGATGTCGGCGATGTTGATGCCGTCGTCGCCAAGGAGCGTGCCGAGCCGGCCCACGAACCCGGGGACATCCTGGTTGCGGATGATGAGCAGAAGGCCCTGGGGGTTGAACTCCAGCCTGAAGCCCGCGAACGACACGATACGCAGTTCACCCCGGCGGTGGTAGACCGTTCCGGAGACCTGAAGGCTGCCGCCTTCGGCGTTTCTGGCCTCTACCCGCACCAGGTGGGCGTAGGTGGCCTGGTCGCTGTGGGTGGCCTCCACGAGCTCGACGCGCCGGTCGGTGGCCGTGCGCTCGGCATTCACGTAGTTCACCGCCTCGCCGCAGGACGGCGTCAATGCGCCCTTGAGGGCCGCCACCGCGACCGACTTCCTCAGATCGTCGTCGATGCCCCATAGGTCCGCCTGGACCCGCTGCAGGCTGCCGCCGAGCGCAACCCCGGCCAGCCGGCCGAGTTGCTCGCCCAACCGCAGGAACGGTTCGCCGCGAGAACCCGACGAACGGAACGGCAGATTCACCGCCGATACCGCGAGCGAGCCGCGCAGTGCGGCGAGCACCATGCGCGCCGTCTCGGTGGCGATGCGCTCCTGCGCCTCGGTCGTCTGGGCGCCGATGTGGGGCGTCGCCACCACCCTCGGGTGCGCAGCGAGCCGGTAGTCCGTCGGCGGTTCCACCGGGAACACGTCCAGACCCGCGCCGGCGAGCTTGCCGGACTCGAGCGCCGCGAGCAGAGCTTCGGCATCGACCACGCCGCCGCGCCCGACGTTGATCACGGCCGCGCCGTCCTTCATCAGGGCGATGCGCGACTCATTGAGCATGTTCCTGGTCTGATCCGTAAGCGGGGTGTGGAAGGTGATGAAGTCGGACCGCGCGAGCAGATCACCCAGACCTACTGGCTCGACATCGAGTCGCCGCGCAACCTCCGCCTGCAGGAAGGGGTCGTAGGCGAGCACTTCCATCTCGAAGGCCCGGGCCCGGGTGGCCACCCGCTGACCGATCTGACCGAAGCCGATCACGCCGAACACCTTGCCCTGGAGCTCGCTGCCAACGTGGCTCTTGCGCTCCCAGCGCTGCGCCTTGAGCGACGCGTCCGCGGACGGAATCCGCCGCGCCAGCGCCAGCAGCAGGGCAAACGTGTGCTCGGTGGCCGAAAGCGAGTTCGCGGTCGGCGCGTTGATCACGAGCACGCCGCGCTGGGTGGCGGCCGCTATGTCGATGTTGTCGACACCGACACCGGCACGGCCCACCACCTTGAGGCGGTCACCGCCTTCCAGAACCTCGCGGGTGATCTGGGTGGCGCTGCGCACGATGACCGCGTCGTAGTTCCCGATCAACGAGGCGAGCCGTGGACGGTCCTCGTCTCGAAGCTGGTCCACTTCCGCGCTCTCGCGCAGCAGTTCGGCGCCCGCCGGCGCCAGGGAATCGGCAATCAGAATCCGCGGCATCGGCTGCACCTCCATTCGGGTTCGGGGCGGGGTTCAGGCTCGGGTCGGCTGGAATGGGCTGAAGAACGGCCGGACCGGAAGCGACCTGCCGCCGGCGGATTGTGGCAGCGCTTCAGGTGTACAGCAAGACCGATTCGCGTTCGGCGCGAAACTCGTTCTCGTCGCCGCGCCAGTTCGCGAACCAGCGTTCGAGCGCAGCCGGCGCGTCGAGGCCGAGCCGGAAGCGATCCGTACCCGTCAGCAGGTCGATCGCCGGCGTGTCCGACACGAACTCGTAGGGCTCGGCGCGCCAGTCGAAGGCAGGCCCCAACCCATCGCGAAAGGCGAGCAGCAGTTCGAACCCGAGGCGCACCGGCTGAAGGGCCCGGGCGTCGACGACGCGGAGTTCGACACCGGCACAGACCGCCCCCGCGTGCTTCTGGAACTGGGGCCTGAACATGGCGGGAACCACGGAGACACCGGTCAGTCCGGCGGCTTCGAGACGGGCCCGGCAGCGGCCGGCGAGCGCGGGCGCGTCGGCGCCGGGAATCCCGAGAAGCTGAAACGGCCGCGTCGTGCCGCGACCCTCGGACACGGTGGTCGCTTCGAACAGGCACAGCCCCGGGTAGATGGCGGCAGTGTCCGGCGTCGGCATGTTCGGCGACGGGGCCGTCCACGGCCAGCCGGTCTCCTGCCAGCTCTGCGCGCGCCGCCAACCCTCGACCTCGAAGACGGCGAGCGAGGCGACATCCCACCGGCGTCGGCGAGCCTCCAGAAGGACGATCTCCGCCAGCGTCAACCCGTGCCGCTGCGGCATGCGAAAGGCGCCCACGAAGGAGGCGAAGTCCAGGTCCAGCAGGTTGCCCTCCACGTCCCGACCGCCAAGAGGATTCGGACGGTCGAGGATCCAGACCTCACAGCCCGAGGCGAGCGCGGCCTCCGCCGCCCACACCGCGGTGGCGGCGAAGGTGTAGTACCGCGCGCCCACATCCTGGAGATCGATCACCAGCAGGTCGCAGCCGTCGAAGACGGCCGACCGGGGGCGCAGACTGGAGTCATCGTCGCCGTACAGCGAGATCACCGGCGAGCCGGTCCACGGATCCCGGTCCTCGCGCGAGGCGACCATGTCCTGCTCGACGCCGTAGAAGCCGTGCTCCGGCCCCAGCAGAGCCGCCGCCGGCTGCGCCGCTCCCAGGGCCACGTGTGCGTGGACGCCGTCGCGGCTCAGCGACGCCTGGTGGCACAGGAGCGCGTAGCGACGGCCCTTCAGGCGTCCGGCGTCGTCGAGAAGGCGGTCGAGGCCGCAACGGATCGCCACGGTCCGCTAGGAGGTTGCGCCGCGACGGTACTCGCCGCTTCGACCGCCGCTCTTCGCCTCCAGCAGCAGATCGGTGATCACGGCGCCCCGTTCGACGGACTTGACCATGTCGTAGAGCGCGAGCGATGCCGCCGCGCACGCGGTCAACGCCTCCATCTCGGCGCCGGTGCGCGCGGTGACCACCACGCGGCTCCGGATCGTCACGCCTCCCTCGCCGGGTTCGATCTCCACTTCCACCTGGTCCAGCGGCAGTGGATGAGCGAGCGGCACCCAGGTGGCCGTGCTCTTTGCAGCCTGCACGCCCGCCACCCGCGCCACGGTCAGGGCGTCGCCCTTGGGCAGCTTCTCCAGCCGCGCGACCGTATCGTCGGACAGCAGCACCCGGCAGGAGGCCTCGGCGACCCGCCGGGTCACATCCTTGGCCGACACATCGACCATGGCCGCGCGCCCGCGACGATCGAGGTGGCTGAAGGAGGAATCGGAACCCATGCCGGCAAATCCGGGAGACAACGAAGTGGCCTCACCTGGGCCGGTAACCTACCGCACGATGCGCCTCGCCATCGTCATGCCGGTGCTCGAGGAAGAGGGCACCGTACAGGCGGCGGTCGCCGCCGCCCGCAACCACTGCGACGATCTGATCGTCGTCGACGGAGGTAGCCGCGATCGCACGCTGGAACTGGCGCGGCGAGCCGGCGCCACGGTGGCGACCGCGCCGCGACCGGGCCGGGGTCTGCAACTGCGCACCGGCGCTGCCCTGGCGCTCGACGCCGGCGCCGACGTGCTGCTGTTCCTCCACGCCGACACACGCCTTCCCGTCTCGGCTCGACCCGCGATAGAAGGAGCGGTCAGCAGAAGAGCCGTCGGCGGCGGTTTCCTGGTCGACTTCGAAGCGGCGCCGTCGCTCCTGCGCCTGGGCCGCCGCCTGGTCGATCTCCGCACAAAACGGCTGCGTATGCCGCTCGGCGACCAGGCACAGTTCGCCACCGCAGCGGCCTATGCCGACTGTGGCGGCTTCGCCGACCTTCCGATCCTGGAAGACCTGGACTTCATCCGGCGTCTCCGTCGGCGAGGATCGATCTCGATCATCTCCCAACGGGCTACCACCTCGTCACGCCGATTCATCGAACGCGGGGTCGTTCGGACGGTGGCGACGAATTGGCTGATCTGGCTGCTCTTCGCAGTCGGCGTGAAGCCCGCGCGCCTCGCCGGCCTCTACCGCCTGGTGCGCTGATGGCCGCCTGGTGCGCTGACGCCCATAGTGTCCGTGCGGCCACGGCCGCACGGGGTCACGCAGTGTCCGTGCGGCCACGGCCGCACGGGGTCACGCACTTGTTTTCCGCCTCGGCGGCCAGTTGGCCGCCAAAAGCGCTGAAGCGCTTAGTGTCCGTGCGGCCGCGGCCGCACGGGGTCACGCACTTGTCTTTCGCCTCGGCGGCCAGTTGGCCGCCAAGGCGAATACAAGTGCTTAGTTCAGGGCGTCCTTGAGCGGACGACTGACCTTGAACCGAACGCCGTTGCTCGCGGAAATCTCGATCGACTCGCCGGTCTTCGGGTTGCGGCCCGTGCGGCCGGCGCGATGCGAGACCGAGAAACTCCCGAGGCCGGGCAGTTGCACACGATCACCGTTCTGCAGGTGGCCGGAGATGCTGTCGATGAGGGACTGGACGGCGTCCGCCGCCTGCTTCTTGCTCAAACCCGCGCCGTCGGCAACGGCTTCTACGATGTCTGCCTTTCCGGCCATCTAATGTGCTCCTTAGAGTCTTTTGTTGTGAACTCAGCCCTTGGGCTGTGTAGATCGGCCCGTCAACCGTCGTCCAATGCTCAAGCCGGGGCTACGGTGCGTAGATCGGCTGGCACTTGGAATCTGGCATTCGGACTCGCCTTCCGGTATGCTCGGGAACTTTTCGATAGCCCCCTGAACACCCAACGAATCTAGGCCAAAACGGCCCTCCTTGTCAACGCCGACTTGGACTTACGGCTGCGTTCCGTCTCACGGCACCCGAGGACGCCGCCTACCGGATTGGGGCCAGAGCTCTTCAGTCGGCGATCCGTTCGAGCACCTGCACCGTGAAGCCGTCATGATCGTCGGCCGGCAGGAGACGCCACACGCCAGGCCCAACGACGTGCTCCACCTCGGGCCGGCGAAGATCGGCCGCGAGATCCCGCCGACGGAAGTCGGCCCGGGACTCCAGGAACGCCGCGGTCACGACCTCGTTCTCCTCCCGCTCGATGGAACAGGTGATGACCACGAGCAGGCCCCCGGGTCGGACACATTCGGACGCGCCCCGAATCATGGCGAGACCCTCCGTCGAGAGTCGCTCGATCTCGCCGGCGCTGATCCGCCACTTCAGTTCCGGATGCTTGCGCAACGTGCCGGTTCCGCTGCACGGCAGGTCGACGACGACGCGGTCGAAGACTGGCCCGAAGGGGAGGGCAACGCCGTCCGCCGCCAAGAGCCGCGGCCGAAGCTGGAGGCGAGCAGCATTCCGGCCCATCGTCACCAGGCGCCGCAGGGACCGGTCTGCGGCGATGCTGCGAATGTCCGGCTGCTCGGCCAGCAGCGCGAACGTCTTGCCCCCCGGCGCCGCAGCCACGTCCAACACGCTCTCGCCGGGCTCGGGCGGCGGCACGATCGCGGCCAACTGGCTTGCCTCGTCCTGCACATAGAAGCCGCCTCGCCGGTAGGCGTCCGAAGTCAGCGGATTCCCCCACCGGACCGTCACACAGTGGGGCGCCAGAACCGACGGCTCGACCCCGACATCCTCGTCGATCAACTGCTCCGCCAGCGGGGCGCGGCCGCCGCGATCACGGAATGCCAGCAGGTGTATTGGCTTGGGACGGTTGTTCGCGTCAAGCAGGGCGATCGTTTGCTCCTCGCCGTAGGTGTTCAGCCAACGTTCGACCAGCAGGTCGGGGTGGGAGTAGCGGATTCCCAGCCGCGTCGTCCGGTCCGCAGTATCCGCCAGCCAGTCGTCGCGGCGCGGCGATCGGGCAATCCGTCGGAGCACGCCATTGACGAAGCTGGCGCCGCCCGCGTGGGTGCGGCTTCCCGCCTGCTCGACCGCCTCGTTGACCGCCGCGTGCGCCGGTATGCGGTCCAGAAAGAAGAGTTGATAGGCGCCAATCCGCAGCGGCGCCAGCAGGGCCCGCTGAATGCGGTCCAGCGGCCGCCGTGAGGCGGCGACCAGGACATGGTCGATGAAGCGCAACCAACGCAGCGTCCCGAGGACGAGCTCGCGCAGCAATGCGTGGTCGCGCGGGTCGCAGCGCTCGAGCGCGCCGCCGAGGAACGTGGACACGGGCGCCTTCGAATCCAGAGTCCGCTCGAGCACGAAGGCCGCCGATTCCCGGACCTTGGCGTGCGCCGTCATCGCCGTGTCCCGCCGCCGCCAACTGCCACGGGAATCCAGATTCCGGATGGCCCGCCGACGAGTCATTCCGCTGTACCGAAGCGCTCGCCGACCGCGAGACGCAGCCCGTTCGCCAGATCGAGGCCGCTGATCTGCCGGCCGCCCGGCCGCTGCACCCGGCAGAGCGCCAGCGCCGACGAGCCGCCGCACCGAACCACCGGCGCCCGCCCGATTCCCTCGACTCTCCGCCAGCCGAGCAAGGCGCCAGGCCGATCGAGATCGGCCTGGCCATGGACCCCGACACACGATGCCAGTGGCCGCGACGCGACGATCCGTACCGCCTCGCCGCGAAGCCAGCTCCGGGACCCCGGCCACGGCTCGTAGGCGCGCACCCGCCAGGCGATCTCTCTCGACTCCCGGCTCCAGTCCACGATGCCGTCCTCCGAACGCAGCATCGGGGCATAGGTCGCCGCCGCGTCGCACTGCGGCTGCGGCTCGACGGCCCCGGCTTCCAACGCCTCAAGCGTCCGGACGAGAAGTTGGGCGCCGACCGTGGCCAGCCGCGGTGACAACTCGCCGGCGGTCTCGTCCGCGCCGATCGGCGCCTCTTCCTGAAGCAGGATCGGTCCGCTGTCGAGGCCCTCCTCCATGATCATCGTCGTCACACCGGTCTTCCGCTCCCCTGCCGCTATCGCGGCCTGAATCGGTGAAGCGCCGCGATAGGCCGGCAGCAGCGACGCATGAATGTTCACACAGCCGCAAGCCGGCAGTTCGAGCAGGGCGCGCGGGAAGATGCGACCGTACGCCGCAACCACGGCAAGGTCCAGCTCCAGGGCGCGGAGCCGGCCAAGGAAGTCGGCGCCGCGCACCTCCGCCGGCTGCAGCAGGTCGACGCCCCGGTCGAGCGCCCAGCGGGCCACGGGCGGTTGGGCCAAACGGCCGCCACGACCCGCCCGGCGCGCCGGCTGGCTGACGACGACGACCGGTCGCCGGCCAGCCGCTTCCAGGGCTCCTAGCGCCGGCACCGCGAATTCGGGCGTGCCGAAGAAAGCGATGCGGTTGAGTCTTCGCGGCGCGGACACGATGCCCGGGAGACTACGCGACCCGCCCGGCGGCGCAGCCTCCTACTCGAAGGCGATTTGCGACTGCTCGATCTCTTTGAAGAAGTCCGGCGGCACCAGGACATCGCGCGGCTTGCTGCCTTGGGCCGGCCCGAGGATTCCGTCCTGTTCCATCAGGTCGACCAGGCGGGAGGCACGGGAAAAACCGACCCTCATGCGACGCTGAAGGAAGCTCGCCGATCCCATCCGTTCCGAGACCACCAACCGCGCCGCCTCGTCGTAGAGCACGTCTCCGCCTCCGTGCTCGCCTCCAGCAGCCGACCGATCTTCCGGCGACGGTTCCAGCACCGCCGGATCCAGGTTCGGCTGACCCTGGCGCTTGAGCCAGCGAACCAGGGCGGCCGTCTCCTGCTCGGTGACGTAGGCGCCGTGCAGGCGGATCGTGCGGCCGCTACCGGGCGGCATGAACAGCATGTCGCCCTTGCCCAGCAGCTTCTCCGCTCCGACCTGATCGAGGATCGTGCGTGAGTCGTGCCGCGTGGCGGCCGCGTACGAGATCCGGCACGGGAAGTTCGCCTTGATCGTGCCGGTCAGCACGTCGACCGAAGGGCGCTGGGTGGCGACGATCAGATGAATGCCGACGGCCCGGGCCATCTGCGCGAGGCGGGCGATCGAGGTCTCGACCTCGGACGAAGCCACCATCATCAGGTCGGCCAACTCGTCGATCACGACGACGTAGTACGGAAGTGGCTCGAAGTCGCGCGGCTCTGCGGGTTCGTCCGCCTCTTCGTCCCGGAGTCGCAGGCGCCGGGCCACCTCGGGATCCGCGATCGCCTGGTTGTAGAACGCGATCGATCGGACATGGACCTCCGCCAGCAGCCGGTAGCGGCGCTCCATCTCCGCCACCGCCCAGCGGAGAGCGTTGGCAGCCTGCTTCGGCTCCACCACGACCGCGGTCTTGAGGTGCGGAATGTCCGCATAGACCCCCAGTTCGATCCGCTTCGGGTCGATCAGGATGAACTGGACCTCATCGCTTCGCGCCTTGTACAGAATCGAAGTCAGCATCCCCTGCAGGCCAACGCTCTTGCCGGCGCCGGTGGCGCCCGCAACCAGCAGGTGCGGCATCTTCGTCAGATCGGCGTAGTACGGCTCGCCGCGCAGAGTCCGCCCCAACGCCATGGTCAGGGGCGACGTGTTCGCCCGGAACTCGGGATCGTCCAGCAGGCGACCCAGCGGGATGACCGTTCGCCGCGTATTCGGCACTTCGATGCCGAGCGTGGAGCGGCCTTGCATGCGATCGATCCGGATCGCTTCCGCCTTCAACGAGAGCGCCAGGTCGTCCTGCAGGTTGATGATCTGGGCGACCTTGATCCCCGGCGCCGGCTGGAACTCGAAGACGGTGATCACCGGACCGGGGCTGATCCCCTCGATCGTCCCCTCGACACCGAACTCCGCGCAGCGGGCACAGATCAGCTCGCCGAGCTCGCGGACCTCATCCTCGTTGACTTCCGAGCTGACTTGCTCGCAGTACAGCAGATCGATCGGCGGCAGTTCCGGGCTGTCGACTGTCTGCGCAGCCGTCCCGTTGGTCGGCTTCTGCGTCGCGGATGCGGGCGGATGCACCCTCGGCGCCGCTACGGGAGGAGCCGACTCCCCCGGCCGTGCGGGCTTCGGCCGGACCACCTCGACCTTCGTCTCCGGGAGCGCCTTGCGGAGCCTGAGTTCCTGAAGCGGCGAGTCGGCGAACGGCTCGGCGGCGGCCGCTTTCGCGGGCCGGCCGGCCTTCTTCGCCCTGGCAGTCTTCGGCCCGCGCCGCACTTTGCCCCTGAGGAACCTCAGGTTCCTCAGGTTCCCCCTGAGGAGAACGGCCAGTCCCTTCATCCGACCCAGAACCCCGACCAGCCACTCCTCGATGCTGCCTCGCATGGTCAACGCGACGCCGAACACAAGCCCGAACACGGCGATCACCGTGGCGCCGATGGTACCCAGTTGGCTCTGAATGCCACCGGAGATCGTTGACCCGACGAGGCCGCCGGCAAGCAAGGTCTCGCCGCGGATCTGGACTTCCCCGACCGCGAGATCGATCAGGCTCGGCAAGGCGATCAGCGCGATGACAATGCCGGCGCCCTGCAACAGCGAGGGAAAGCTGCCGCGCGCACGCACGAGCCGGTAGCCCAGGCCGAGCACCGCCAACGCCACCGCCACGACCGCAAGCCCGAGAACCCCGTAGCCGACAGCCGCGACATCGGCGCCGACCGGACCGATCAGGTTCTCGGTCTCGCCAGAGTTCGCGCCGTTCCGCATGAAACTTGGGTCGCTCGGCTCGTAGCTCAGCAGGCTGAGCAGCAGCAGCGCGCCCAGGGCGAGAAGGAGGAGGCCGATCAGTTCGACGCTCTTGCCCGCCGGTAGCCCGCCCAAACCGAACCGTCGGGCGCCATCGTCCGATCGGATCACCGGCGCCCTCGACAACCAACCATGGAGGGAACATGCACGGGCACACGATTGTAGCGGAGAAAGTCGAATATGGCTATATGCAGTTGATCTAACGAACTCGTTTCATCTCGCGAGACAGCGCAACGAACTCAGGCAGGCCAAGCTCTTCAGCCCGCACCCTGGGCGGCAGGTCCAGCGCCGCGAGCGCCGCTTCGGCGGCAAGGCGACCCACGCTCGGCCGGAAGTTGTTGAGCAGCGTCTTGCGCCGCTGGTTGAAGGCCATGCGCACGAAACCGGCAAACGTGGACCACTCCGCTTCGTCGACCGGCGGCGCGGCGCGCTCCAGTCCCACGAAAGCGCTGGTCACGGCCGGCGGCGGCACGAAACTGCCGGGGCGAACGACCGACAGCCGGCGCGCCGTCGCCCGGGCGGCGACCAGGACGCTCAACGCTCCGTACTCGGACTCGCCCGGTTCCGCGGTCAACCGGTCCGCGACCTCACGCTGCACCAGAAACGCGGCCCGGGCGCCGACCGGCGCGCGCTCGAGGACGGCGAGAACGATCCGGGTCGCCACGTTGTACGGCAGGTTGCCGGCGATCCGGGTCGAGGCCGGCGCTCTCTCGTAGCGAAGATCGCAGCCGTCGCCGGCGACCAGGACCAGGCGCGGATCCGCGATCCGGCGGCGCAGTTCCATCGTCCACAGCAGGTCGAGTTCGCAGGCGATCACGCGGCTCGCGCCGCGCTCCAGCAGCAGGCGCGTGAGCACACCGCCGCCGGGGCCGATCTCGACTACGCTGCGGCCGGCGACGTTCAGAAAGTCGACGGCCGGCGCCGCGGACCCGGGATGCCTGAGATGGTGCTGGCCCAGGGACTTCTGGAGCGGGGGAACGCGAGTCACCGGGCCGCACGGTAGCAGCCTCAAGCCCAGGGGCAACCGGAAGGCATAAGCTTCTCCGCCAACACCCCGCGCCGTTCGAAACGTCCAGACTGCAGTTCAGGAGCCGGCATGAGGCCAGGAAACGAACCCCACGTACCGTCGCCAGAATCCCCTCCATGGGAGCCGACGGCGTGCATCCTCTGCGAGTGCAACTGCGGCATCCAGGTCCAGTTGGGCGGCGATGGCCAGGGAAACCACCTGCCGGGCTTCTACGCCCGCTCCACCCTGCGCACCCTGGGTTCGGTCTTCCGCTCCAACGCACTCGCGCAGGAAAAGACGGGCGAGATGTGGGTGGCACAGCAGATGGTCGGCGCCCCCTCCCGCAGCGACTTCCACCACTGCGAGGTCGGGGTCTTTCTCGGCAAGAACCCGTGGCAGTCGCATGGCATCCCGCGCGCCCGCGTCACCCTGCGCGAGCTCGCGCAGGACCCCGAACGCTGCCTGATCGTGATCGATGTCCGGCGCACCGAGACCGCCGACCTGGCCGACATCTTCCTGCAGGTCAAACCGGGCACCGACGCCTGGTTGCTGGCGGCCATGCTGGGTGTCCTGCTGGAAGAGAACCTCACGGACCGGGAGTTCATCGCCCGGCATACCGACGGCTTCGAGCAGGTGCGTCCCTACCTCGAACAACTGGACATTGCAGCCGCCTGCGCTGCCTGCGCTGCCTGCGGAGTCTCGGAGAACCTTGTCCGCACCGCCACTCGCCGCATAGCCGCGGCGTCGAGCGTCGCGGTATTCGAAGACCTCGGCGTGCAGATGAACCGGAACTCAACCCTGGTGAGCTACCTGCAGCGCCTGGTCTGGATGCTGACCGGCAACTTCGGAAAACACGGCGCCCAGAACATCCCGACTGCGCTCGTACCGATCACCGCCGGACGGTCCGCAGGTCCGAGAAGCACCCCCGTCACCCTGTCGCCCAACGACGCGGCGACCCTCGAGCTCACGGACGGGGACCGCGCCCGCCTGGTCACGCCGCAGGGATCGGCCGAGGTTCTGACCAGGGTCAGCGACCCCATCGCCGGCACGCCGTGGCACAAGAGCGTTCCCGCCCGCCTGGAGCGGCTGACCGATGCCGCCGCCTGACACCGCGGCCCGAACGTTGGCGGCTCAAGCTGCGGCTGCGATACGGCAAATCGTCGCCGCCCGTCGCGAGGAAGTGACTCACGGACGGGACAGCCTGACCGGCCTCTTCGATGGCCGCGCTCTCCACGCCGCTCTCTCCACGGCAATAGCGGACGCCGAGCAGTCCGGCGGGCATGTCGGCCTGCTGTTCCTCGACCTCGACTACTTCAAGCGGGTCAACGACCGCCACGGCCACCAGGCCGGCAGCCGCATTCTGCGGCAAGTCGCCACGCTCCTCCAGGCCGCCGCCGCCGATGCGGGCGGGTTCGCCGCGCGCTACGGCGGCGACGAGTTCGTGCTGGTCCTGCCCGGAGCCGACCTTGACCAGGCATTCCGCCGAGCCGAGCGCCTAAGAAGCGATGTGGCCTCGACCCTCTTCTCCAGTGACCCGGGGACCGACTCCCGACCCGTGGTCAGCCTCACCTGCTCCATCGGCGCCACCAGCCTGCTCCGCCTCCCCGCCACCCGGGCCGATTCCGAGGAAGGCGCCGCCAGCCGCCTGCTGCGCCAGGCCGACGACGCGATGTACGCGGCGAAGAGAGCCGGCCGCAACCGCGTCGTCGCGACAGTCGCCAAGGCCACCGGCGCCGCCTAGCACCTAGCCCCCTCGCCCAAGCCCGCAGCGGCGGATCCAGAACGGATCCGCAGCCGTCTGGGGCAACCGGGTCGCGGCCGGCAGGTCGTGGGCAGCGACCGCGTCGAGGCGGTGGCCGCGGAGCGGCACGGCGCCGATCGAGAGGGGCCACGGCGGACGACGGAACGCGAACAGACTGAAGGAGACCGCGGCCCGACCGTCGGCGTCGATGGAGAGCACATCCCGTGGCGGCCCCTCAGCTCCATTCGACCAGTCCAGCCCCAGCCACAACTCCTCGAACGACTCGGACCAGCCGGACGGCAGGCCCGGCCAGGTCCGGATCCGGCGATGGACCTCCGCCCGCAGATCGGGGTCTCCCTCGAAGGCGACTGCCGCCAGCAGCAACGGCTCGGCGAGGATCGCCCGCGCCGCCCGCTCGGCCACCCGCGGATCCGTAGCCGAGGCGCCCGCCTCCCGTTCCAGGCGCATCAGTTCGAACGGTGCAAGCGCCGACAGCGGATCGAGGTCACAGGCCCGTTCCAGAGCCTCCCGTCTCCGCTCGGCGTCCTCGCTCTCATCGACACCGGCCAGCAACCAGAGCGGCGCAAGCCCGTCGGCGGCCCTGGCCGCGGCCCAGGGGTCCAGGCGCACGTGGTACAGAGGGAAACGAGGATCCGCCGACGCCGCCGTACGAAGGTGGACCATCGCCTCCTTCGACGCGTTGCCGTCTCCGGCCTCGGCCACGGCGGTCCCGATCGCCCGTTCGTACGCCCTCGCGGCCCAGGCCCGCTCCAGCGACCAGGCCAATGCGGCGGCCAGCCACAGGAACACGACAACCCGAGCCCGCGGCCACGGCCAGCGCGTGGGCATGCCCAGGGCGCCGGCCCTCGCACCGCGCGCTGCAGCGGCCAACCCCAGGTTCAGAACGAGCACTGCCGGCACCGCCACAACACCGACGAAGACCCCGAACATCAGGCAGATTCCAGTACCCAGCAGACCGAGCATTGCCGCTGCCAGGAGTTCCGGATCGTCGACTCCATCCCCGGACCGAGCCTCCCCCACCGGGCGGACCACGGACAGATCAACGGCGGCCGGATCCCCATGAGGCGCCCGCGACCCGCGAGGCGACGGCCACCGGACGAGTTCGACCAGCCGTCGCTGGCCGTAGCGAACGATTCCCGCGAGCAGCAACAGCGAACCGATCGCCCCCAGTTCGTACGGCGCCTGCGCCAGAAGACTGTGGGTATCGGTGATCACCTCGCCGGGAGGATGAACGCCGGGCGCCGGCCGCCAGTGCCGGGCGAGCGTCCAGCTCGACGAGCCGGGACCCCAGCCCAGGATCGGCCGCTCGTCAAAGCCGTCCTTCGCCGCGGCAGCGTAGGTTCGGCGTGACAGCAGCGACGGGTCTTCGAGCCGCAGCACTGCGCCCAGGCGCTGGACCGGACCGGGTACTTCAAGCCGCGAACCCACCCAGCTCGCGGTCAGCGTCAGCACGGCGACGAGGGCCAGGAAGGCGCCGATCCGGACCAACCACTTCCGAGCGCCGGTCAGCCACAGGATCCATGCCGCCGCCACACCGACCTGCAGCACCAGCGCCAGCAGACCCGACATGGAACCCGTAGCGCTCAGGGTCCAGATCAGGATCGCACCCACGAGGACCGTCACGGTCCAGCGCGCCCGCGAGCCGCCCGGCAACGGCAGACGCCAGGCGCCGAGCACCGCCGGCGGCAGCAGTGCAACCAGCACCAGCGCCAACTGGTTGTGATGGCCGATCGGCAGCGCGGCCCGGCCCTGTTCGTGCAGGGGCTGCTGGATCAGGGCCCAGATCGACGCCGCCACGGCGACGGCCGCACAGCCGGCGAGAGCCCATCGCCGCGCCGCCGGCCGACCGAGCAGGCAGCCCATTCCCGCCGCCGCCCAGGCCGCGGGCAACAGGAAGATGACGATCGACTCCCCGGCGCGCCCGACCGGAGACAGAAGCCAGCTTGCCGCGACCGAGAGCCAGAGCGCCGCCGGCAGCGCCGGCCACCAACGCGCCCGCGCCGTTGCCAGCGCCAGGGGGTCGCGGAACGCTCTTCGTCCCACCCACGCGAACGCCAGGAGCAGAACCGCACCCGTCAGTTGAGAGGCCGCGTCGGCGCCGTGATGAAAGGTCCCGGCACGAAAAACCATCAGCGCCAGAGCGGACGCAACGACCAACGCGGCGCCGGCCTCACGCCGCGACCGCCCAATCATCGGCTCGGCGCGGCGGGCGCCCGCCTGCTGCGGGACCTGCGGCGGCGGCTCTTCGGCCATCGGCCGGCTCAGGAACCCGAACCGTGGGTGCCGGTTGTACCCGAGCGCTTGGTCAGGCGCACCGCCAACTCCGGAGCTTCGCGTAGGCAGGTCCAGAGAATACCCAGCGAGGTCATGAAGGCGCGCCAGCCCGTTCGAAGCAGAGGGGGCGGCGGCGCGGAGGTCTCGGAATAGCCGCGCCCATCGGCCTTCGCCTTCCCCCAGCCGGCGAACAGGCGGCCCCAGGGACTGGCCAGAGCCTCGGCCATCTGCCGCTTCGCCTTGTACGGATACCAGAACGAGTCGTGGTAGAGGACGCTCGCCAGATAGGCCCAGGGCGCGAGAAACGTGCGCAGCGACCACTCGACCGGCCGCCGCAGCGGCCCCCAGTAGATCTTGTGCTGCATCCTCGCCGCAAAGGTCATCTTGTGGAACGGTCCCACGAATCCCCAACTCCTGCTCGCGACCGCGGGGTCGCCGACGACTTCGATCTCGCGCGGATCGCCGCAACCCAGACCGAGATCGTGGGCCAGCCGGATGTACCGGATCGAGAGCGGATCGAAGCCCATCAGCTTCGCCGCCACCGCGTCGATAGCCACCTGATCGGCGCTGGCCAGGATCACGTTGCCGATCCGGGGAATCATGCAGCGCGGCCCCGGACCGTCACCCGCAAAGGTACCGTCCATGGCCGCGAACACGCCGCGGTGGATGTGCTGCTGGATCATCAACAGGTCGACCAGGGTCTCGTGGATCACCGGATGGGTCCAGTGCCGCCGCTCGTTGAGCAGGCCGCCGAAGGCGTTCTTCATGGCGCCGGTCGTGGTGGTGAAGACGTGGGTCTTGACCGTCGGCAGGTGAATGATGTTCTCGCCCACGAAGCGCGCCGGGATGTGGAAGCCCTGGGGGTAGACGTCGTTCAGACACAGGAAGCGCTCGGTCAGATCGCCCACGGCGTCCCTGATCGGCAACCACTCCTCGCCCTCCTCGTAGAGGTGGACGTTGCGCAGGCCGTGGGCCCTGATCACGTCGATCTGCTTGTTCTCCCGCTCGCCCAGACGGGCGTCGATGACCACGGTCCGGTTGTGGCAGCCGTGGATCAGACCGGGGTCGTAGCCGTCGCTCTTCATCGCCCGCACGACGCCCTCGAGCTGCCAGGGCGTGGTCGAGCAGCCCGGGAAGAAGAAGTGCCAGGAGATGTTGATCTTGAGCGCCGTGTCGACGGAGGGATCGACGACTTCGCGGTAACCCGCGAGGTTCAGCAGCTCGTGGTAGTCGGCCAGCACCGAGGACGGCGCGGTCGGCAGCACGGCAACTCGGGAGCGGCCGGGCGACGAATTCAGTTCGCAGCTCCTCGCGCGCCTCGGGACATGGCCGCCAGGAAGTCCGCGTTCGAGGGCGTGTTCTTGAGCCGCTCCTGGAGGACTTCCATGCTCTCGACCACCGGCAGGGGGTTCAAGACCTTGCGCAGCACCCAGACCCGTTGCAGTTGGTCCGGCGACAGCAGCAGCTCCTCCTTGCGGGTGCCCGACTTGTCGATATCGATGGCCGGGAAGATGCGCTTGTCGACCAGCTTCCGGTCGAGGTGAAGCTCCGAGTTGCCGGTGCCCTTGAACTCCTCGAAGATCACGTCGTCCATCCGGCTGCCGGTGTCGATCAGCGCGGTCGCCACGATGGTCAGCGAGCCACCGCCCTCGATGTTCCGGGCGGCGCCGAAGAAGCGCTTCGGCCGCTGCAGCGCGTTGGCGTCGATGCCGCCCGACAGCACCTTGCCCGACGGGGGCTGCACCGTGTTGTAGGCGCGTGCCAACCGGGTGATGGAGTCGAGCAGGATGACCACGTCCTTGCCGTACTCGACCAGCCGCTTGGCCTTCTCGATCACCATCTCGGCGACCTGGGTATGGCGTGAAGCGGGCTCGTCGAAAGTGGACGACACGACCTCGCCGCGCACCGAACGCTCCATGTCGGTCACTTCCTCGGGCCGCTCGTCGATCAGCAGGACGACGAGCACGACTTCCGGGTGGTTGGTGGCGATCGAGCGCGCCAGGGACTGCAGCAGCATCGTCTTGCCCGTGCGCGGCGGCGCCACGATCAGGGCGCGCTGGCCCTTGCCCATCGGCGCCACCAAGTCCGTCACCCGCGAGGAGAGGTCGCCTTCGACCTCGAGCCGGAGGCGCTCATCCGGGTACAGGGGCGTCAGGTTGTCGAAGAAGATCTTCTGGCGCACCACGTCCGGGTGTTCGAAGTTCACTGCCTCCAGCTTGATCAGCGCCAGGTAGCGCTCACCCTTGTTCATCGGTTGGCGCACCTGACCGGAAACCGTGTCCCCTGTGCGCAGATCGAATCGCCGAATCTGGCTGCGGGAGACGTAGATGTCATCCGGGCCGGCCAGGTAGCTGTACTCCGGGGCCCGCAGGAAGCCGTAGCCGTCGCTCAGGCACTCGAGCACGCCCTCGCCGAAGAGCAGCCCGCTCTTCTCCGTCTGCGCCTCCAGGATCTTGAAGCTCAGCTCCTGTCTGGCCATGCCGGCAGCCCCCACCACATCCAGCTCGCGCGCCAGACTGAGGAGATCGCGGTTGCTCAGGTCCTTCAGCGCCTTCAGGTCGAAGGCCAGATCCGTGCTGACAGCCACTTGTGCGCCGTTGCCGCTACGCGTCGTTTCCGGGGCTCCGTTCGTCGTCATCTTCTCAGTTCCTCGGCATCTGTGGTGCGCCACCGGGGCTGAACTCCGGGTTCAGCAACATTCCAAGCAGCCGCGCGACTCCTTCACCGGTTCGAGACGACACGGGAAACAGCGCCGCCCCGGACGGCATTCCCAGCAGCTCTGCAACCTTGGCAAGGGTTCGAGCCCGACCCCCGCGCTTGACGCGGTCGATCTTCGTGACCGCAACGACGGGCTCGAACTCCAGACTGCGAAGGTACGCGTACGCTTCGGAGTCGAGTGGTGTGCCGGCGACCTTACCATCCACCAGCAGGACCACCCTGGCCAGGCCCGCCGCCGACTGGAGGTACCGGTCCACGTTCCGGCCCCAGTCCTCCCGCTCGCGTTTCGAAACCCGCGCGTAGCCGTAGCCCGGCAAGTCGACCACGTACCACGACTCGTCGATCAGGAAGAAGTTCACGGTACGGGTACGCCCCGGCCTGGAACTCGTGCGCGCAAGATCCTTGCGCCCGAGCATGCGGTTGATCAGGCTCGACTTGCCGACATTCGAGCGCCCCGCGAAGACGATCTGTGGGCGACCGTCTCGGGGCAGGTCGACCGACCGCACGGCCGAAACGACGAAGCGCGCGCTACGGACCTTCACGGTCCCGTTCCTCCCGGTCGCCTGGAGTCCGCGCGAGGGCGCAGATCCCAGTGATTCCTAGTGAGCGACGTTGGCCGGCGGGGCCTCGTCCGCCGCTTTCTGGAATTCGGCCGGCACCTCGGGCACCCGGCGGACGACACCGTCGAAGACGGTTTCCAGCACCTCGTCCATCGACTCGACGAGATGGAACAACATTTCTTCCCGGACCTCCTCCGGCACTTCCTCGAGGTCCTTCTCGTTCTCCTTCGGAAGCAGGATCTCGAAGATTCCGGCCCGGTACGCAGCCAGGACCTTGTCCTTGATGCCACCTACCGGCAGCACCTTTCCGCGCAGCGTGATCTCGCCGGTCATCGCCACGTCGCCTCGCACCGCCACCCCAACAAGAGCCGAGATCAACGCGGAAGCCATCGTGACGCCGGCCGACGGACCGTCCTTCGGGATGGCGCCCTCGGGCACATGGATATGGAGGTCCTGGTCGGCGTGGAAACCGGGCTCCAGGCCGAACATATCGGCGCGGCTGCGGAGATAGGACATCGCGGCCCGCGCGGACTCCTTCATCACGTCGCCGAGCTTGCCGGTCAGGATCAGCTTGCCGGAACCCTTCATGAGGCCGACTTCGCTCTCCAGCAGTTCGCCCCCGGCCTGAGTCCAGGCCAGTCCCGTGGCAACGCCGATCTCGGACTGGTCGAGCTTCTTGCGGGACCGGAACCTGGGCTTGCCCAGGAGCTCCGCAACCAGGCCCTGGTCGACGACGATCGCCGGCTCCGAAGCCGGCCTGTTCCCCTTGCTCCTCGATCTGCTCTTCGATCTGCTCTTCGATTCGGCCTTCACCTTCTCGGCTCGACCGTCTTCGACCAACCGCCGGGCCAGCTTGCGGCATACGGCGGCAATCTCGCGCTCCAGGTTCCGGACCCCCGCCTCGCGGGTGTAGGAGTCCATCAGGAATCCGAGGCTGTCGGCGCCGAACCGGATCGCATCCTCGGTCAGGCCGTGACTGTCCACCTGCCTTGGCACCAGGAACCGGCGCGCGATCTCCAGCTTCTCGTGCGGTGTGTACCCGGCGAGCTGGATGATCTCCATCCGGTCCCGCAGCGCGGGTGGAATCGGGTGCTCGACATTCGCAGTGGCGATGAACATCACCTTGGAGAGGTCGTACTCCACGTCCATGTAGTGGTCGACGAAGGTGTCGTTCTGTTCCGGGTCCAGCACCTCCAACAGCGCCGACGACGGGTCGCCGCGGAAGTCCGTCGACATCTTGTCGACCTCGTCGAGCAGGAACACCGGATTGACCGTCCCCGCCCGCTTCATCATCTGGATGATCTGGCCGGGGAAGGCGCCGATGTAGGTACGCCGGTGCCCACGAACTTCCGCCTCGTCGCGCACGCCGCCCAGGGAAAGGCGCACGAACTTGCGGCCTGTGGCGGCGGCGATCGACTTGGCCAGCGACGACTTGCCCACGCCCGGCGGGCCGACGAAGCAGATGATCGAGTTCTGGGTCTTGCTCGTCAGTTGCCGGACGGCGAGAAATTCCAGCACCCGCGCCTTGACCTTCTCGAGCCCGTGGTGACCCTGGTCCAGGAGCGTGGCCGCCTTCTTCAGGTCCTTCAGCTCGCGGCTCCGCCTCTTCCACGGCACCGAGACGAGCCAGTCAACGTAGTTGCGTGACACGGTCGCCTCGGCCGACACCGGCGGCATGGCCTCCAGCCGGCGCAGTTCCTGCGCGGCCTTCTCGCGCACCAGTTTCGGCGCGCCGGACTTCTCGATCTTCTGCTTCAGCTCGGCGATCTCGTCGGCGCGATCGTCCTTGCGCCCCAACTCGTGGTGGATCGCCTTGATCTTCTCGTTGAGGTAGTACTCCTTCTGCGCCTTCTCCATCTGCTTCTTGACCTGCACGTTGATGCGCTTGTCGATGTTGATCTTCTCGACCTCGACATCGAGCAGGTCGTGAACCGCCTGCAGGCGTTCGTACGGATTCAGGGTCTCGAGCAGGGCCTGCTTCTCGGCCGTGGAGACGGTCAGATGCGCGGCGAGGGCGTCGGCGAAGCGGTCGGGATCGTCGAGCTTGAGCGTCGACATCAGGCTCTCGAAGGCCAGATGGTGCGACATCTTGGCGTACTGCTCGAAGCTGTTGAGCAGCTGGCTCATGTAGACCTGCACCTTGTCGTCGGCCGGGTAGTGGATCTCGTAGACCTCGACGTCGGCCTCGAAGGCGCCGTCCTTTTCCTCCAGGGTCTGCAACTCGGCCCGGCGCAGCCCTTCGACCATGACCTTCACGTTGCCGTTCGGCAACTTCACGTTCTGGACCACCCGCGCGACGACTCCGATCGGATGGATGTCGTCGATGCCGGGATCGTCCACCTTGGGATCCCGCTGGGCGACCAGGAAGATCGACTTGCCGGCCGTGCGGAGGGTGTGCTCCAGCGCCAGCACCGAGCCGCGGCGCCCGACGATGAAGGGGGCCATCATCTGCGGGAAGACGACCATGTCCCGCAGCGGCACCACCGGCAGCCGCTCACTCGACGTCGAAACGTATCCGGAAGCCATCGCTACACCGCCTTCTCGTAGACGGTCAACGGCTGTATGCCCTTCATGACCACATCCTCGTTGATGACGCACTCCTTGACGCCGGCTTCGGACGGCAGGCCGTACATCAGTTCCAGCATCTGTTCCTCGAGGATGATCCGCAGGCCCCGGGCCCCTACATTGCGCTTGATCGCCTGCCGGGCAACTGCGCGCAGCGCCTCGGCGGTGAAGGTGAGCTTGACGTCCTCGAACTCGAACATCGCTTCGTACTGCCGCACCAGGGAGTTCTTCGGCTCGGTCAGGATCCGGACCAGGGAGTCCTCGTCGAGCATCTCCAGCGTCGCCACCACCGGAAGGCGGCCCACGAACTCGGGGATCAGACCGTACTTGATGAGGTCCTCGGGCAGGACGTGCCGAAGCATCTGGCCTGCCCGCTTGTCGCGACTCCCGATCTTGGCGCCGAAGCCCATCGTCTTCTGGTTGATCCGCCGTTCGATGCGCTCTTCGAGGCCGACGAACGCGCCGCCGCAGATGAAGAGAATGTTCGTCGTGTCGATCTGGAGGAACTCCTGGTGCGGGTGTTTGCGCCCGCCCTGGGGCGGCACGTTGCACTGTGTGCCCTCGAGGATCTTGAGCAGCGCCTGCTGCACGCCTTCGCCCGAAACGTCCCTGGTGATCGAGGGGTTGTCGCCCTTGCGGCAGATCTTGTCCACCTCGTCGATGTAGACGATGCCGCGCTGGGTCTTCTCCTTGTCGCTCCCGGATGCCTGGTAGAGCTTGAGGATGATGTTCTCGACGTCCTCGCCGACATAGCCCGCCTCGGTCAGCGTGGTCGCGTCGGCGATCGTGAAGGGAACGCTCAGCAACCGGGCCAGGGTCTGCGCCAGCAGCGTCTTGCCCGTGCCGGTGGGGCCGATCAGCAGGATGTTCGACTTCTGGAGTTCGACATCGGTCCTGGACCGCTCGCCGAAGTCGATCCGCTTGTAGTGGTTGTAGACCGCGACCGCGAGCTTCTTCTTCGCCTGCTCCTGGCCGATTACATAGTCGTCAAGCAGCTTCTTCAGTTCCTGAGGCTTGGGCAGAGCCGCGTCCTGACGCTGCTCGAGCATCCGGTCCTCGGCGATGATGTCGAGGCAGATGTCGACGCACTCATCGCAGATGAAGACGGTCGGGCCGGCGATGAGTTTCTTGACCTCGCGCTGGCTCTTGCTGCAGAACGAGCACCTGAGAGCGTCGTCTCCGCTGTCCTTCTTCGGCATCCGTCTGCTCGTTCCTGCTTGTTCTTGTGCGCTTTGTCAGGCCTGCCTGCAACGACCCATACAGGTCGCGGGCACCTGAGCGCGGGCCTTCCGGCCCGCGTCCAGACCGTCGCGATGGTAGCACGCCTCCAGGCCGCGAGATTCCATCCGTGCGCCCGATGACGGGCGCACGGAGTGGGTCGCGGGTGGCGCGGATCGCGCCACCCGGGTTCCCTCAAGCAGTCCGTTCGGGGCCGCGAACCGCGGTCCTACTGGGCTCCGCGACGCTCTATAACGCGGTCGGCGAGGCCATACTCGACCGCCATCTCGGCGGTGAGGATCTTGTCCCGCTCGGTGTCGGCGTGGACTTCTTCGGTCGTTTTGCCGCTGTGGAGAGCCAGCAGTTCGTCGATCCGAGCGCGCATCCGCAACAGGTCCTGGGCCTGGATGTCGATGTCCGTCTGCTGGCCCCCCAGGGCCTGCACCCAGGGTTGGTGAATCAGCACCCGCGCGTTGGGCAGCACGAGCCGCTTCTCCTTGGCGCCGCCGGCCAGAAGCACCGCCGCGAATGACGCGGCCTGACCGACGCACAGGGTCGAGACGTCCGGCTTCACATGCTGCATCGTGTCGTAGATGGCGAAGCCCGCGGTCACCGAGCCGCCCGGCGAGTTGATGTAGAGCGAGATGTCCTTCTCCGGGTTCTCGGACTCGAGAAACAGCATCTGCGCGATGACCAGGTTCGCCACGTCGTCGTCGATCGCCCGGCCCAGGAACACGATGTTGTCCTTGAGCAACCGCGAGTAGATGTCGTAAGCGCGTTCTCCCCGGTTGGTCTGCTCGACCACCATCGGTACCAGCATCCCTTAGCCCTCTCTTTCCGTACGGTTCTGCAGCCCGGCCACAATCGGTACCAGCATCGCTAGTCCTCTCCTCCGGCGGCGGACTCTTCCGTTGCGCCGCCCGATTCATCCTTCGGCGCAGCGGGCGACGCGTTGGTCTCGAGAAGAGCCTGCACCGTCCGGTCCCGTTTGAGTTCGATCTTCAACATTTCCAGGCCACCATCCCGGTCGAGTTCGCGGCGCAGCTTGCCGCGGTTCGTGTTGCGGGCCCGAGCCATGATCTCCAACGCGCGCTCAAGGTCCTCCCGGGTCGGTTCGATCCCGTCTGTCCGGGCGATCCGGTCGAGCAGGAAGGAGGCGTGCGCCCGCTTGGCCGCCTGCGGACGGATCTCCTCCATCATCTGCTCCCAGGGCAACTGCTGCTGTTCGAGATCGACACCCTGTCGGGCCAGGTTGTTCGCGTAGGACCGCGCCATCTGGAGCGCCTCGCGCTCCACCACCGCCTCCGGCAAGGTGACCGGATAGCGCTCCCGCAACTGCTCGAGCAGAGCGTCCGAGCGCTGCTGGCCGGCAGCCTCGACCTTGCGCGCCCGCACCTGCCCGCGGAGGTTCTCCCGCAAATCGTCGACAGTCCCGATGCTCGCGGCCAGACCACTGGCCCAGTCGTCGTCGACCTCGGCCAGCTTTCTCTCGAGAACCTCGTGGAGTTCGGCGTCGTACCGGCGCTGCCGCTCGATGCCGTCCTCCTGCTCGACGCGCTCGAAAACCGCCGTCTGACCGGCCGAGAGCCCCGTCAGGTTGTCGGTGAGCTCAGGCCAGACCCGTTCGTCTCCCAGTTCCAGGTCGATGTCGTGGGTCGCCGGACCGTCCCCGTCGGCGTCCCCGTCGGCGCCCTCGGCGTCCGCATCGAAACCGGGCATGGCGGCGCGATGGATCTTCCCGCGCACCCGGTCGCCGCGCGCCGCGGAGCGGTCGACAGGCGCCCAGGTCGCGCGCTCCAGGCGGACCTGCTCCAGGACTTCGTCGACCTCCGCCTCAGTGGGCTCCGTCTCGGGCTGCGGCAGGTCGAAGCTCCGGTCATCGCCGATGTCGACCTCAGGCTCGACATCGACCGTCACGGTGAAGCGCAACGGCTGGCCCGGAACCACCTCGACCGGCCCGACACGCGGCGGCAGCATGGCGTGGACGTCCTCCTCTTCGCTCGCCATCTGCCAGTACTTCGGCGCCAGCCGCTCCGACACGTCCTCGCCGATCGCCTCGGCGAACCGTTGGCGGATCAGGTCGAGCGGCGCCTTGCCCTTGCGGAAGCCGTCGAAACGGGCCCGGCGGCGGTAATCCCTGGCCACCCGCAGGTACTCGGCATCGACCTCCTCCGCCGGCACCTCGATGTCGAACTCGTGCCGGCAGAGGCCGACCTCCCGCTTGGAAACCACTACAGTCATGACTGGAGGGGTGGAATCAGCAGGTTGCGGTAGCGAGAAGAAGAGCGGTTGACGTGCCAGCGGTGCGGAGGGCGGAGTCTAGCGTTCGACCGCTTCCGCGTTGAACGTGCGAAAGGGGGGACTCGAACCCCCACCCCCTTCGGGACCAGATCCTAAGTCTAGCGCGTCTACCAGTTCCGCCACTTTCGCGCCGTAGCAGTACGGGAGCTTAGTCCGCCACGGGTGGGGCGTGGTGAGCCGCCTAGGAATCGAACCTAGAACCCACAGATTAAGAGTCTGTTGCTCTGCCAATTGAGCTAGCGGCCCGGCCTCCATGCCGCCTTCGGGTCAACCGGTCCTCCGGTGCCGGCGGCAGCGCGGGACTATAGCGGAACCCTGCGTCGCTAACCACCCTGGACGAAGCGAACGATCTCGACCCGGTCTCCTTCGCGAAGCTCCTGCTCGCCGAAGCGGGCGCGTGGGACGAGTTCGCGGTTCACCTCGACCGCCACCGTCTTGGGGTGCTGGTCCAGGCTCGCAAGCAGATCGAGAACGGTTGCGCCGGATCCCGAGACAGCCAGTTCCCGCTCCTGGCCGTTGACCCGGAGTTGCAGCACTGCACCCATCGCGAAACGTCCTCAGTCGGGCGCGAGTTCCGCGGTCCGGTCCGGCGCGTCGGACCACAGCCGCTCCAGCCGGTAGAGCTCGCGCCGCTCGGCGTCGAACACATGAACGACCACGTCACCGTAGTCGAGCAGCACCCACTGGCCCCTGCTCGCGCCCTCGAGATGCAGGGGCCGGGCGCCGTCGGCGCGCAACCTGCGCTCGACCGCTTCCGCGATGCTGCTCACTTGGCGGGCGTTGGCGCCGTGGCAGATGACGAAGTAGTCGGTGAAGTCGCTGACTTCGCTGAGTTCCAGCACCCGCAGATCCTGCGCCTTGCGACCCAACGCCGCCGCGGCGGCCGCGCGGACCCGGTCCTCGGAGTCGGTGGTCGTGGTGGCCGGTTGGGCCTGGATCGCCTGCGTCTGCGTCAACGATACAACCCGTACTTCCGACAGTAGCGCAGCACCGGGTCCGGCATCAAATCCGCGCTCACGTCCGCCCCCTGCGCCAGCCGTCTACGAATGTCGCTCGACGAGACATCGACCGAACGGTGCCGGACGAGGACGTAGCCCCTCGCCCTCTCGACGGACGAGCGCACCTCCGGGTCGAGACCCGGCTCCCCCGGTCGCGCCAGGACAACCAGCTTCACGGCCTCGATCAAGTCTCCAAAGCGCCGCCAGCCGGGCAGTTCGTTGAAACTGTCGACACCGAGGACCAGATGCAGACTGGCATCAGGGAACTCGGCCGCGTAGCGCTCCACCGTCTCGATCGTGTACACGGATCGCCCGAGGTCGAGTTCGGCATCCGACACGACGAGTTCGGGGTAGGGCAGCAGCGCCAACTCGACCATCGTGTTCCGCAAGAGAGCCGGCGCTCTCGTCCCCTGCGGCTTGTGCGGCGGACAGGCAGTCGGCAGGTAGTGGACGATATCGAGCCCGAGCGACTCCCGAGCCGCGAGCACCGGCAGAATGTGGCCGTTGTGGATCGGATCGAAGCTGCCGCCGAAGAGCCCGATGCGCGCCCCTGGTCCGCTCATGGCCGGGCGCCTCTGGCCGGGTCCGCCGCGACATCCGGGTCGTCGAGCAGGCCTCGAAGCTCCCGGACCAGCGGCGCCAGTCCCGCACCCGCCACGGCTGAGATCTCGAAGGCCCGCAATCCCCGTCTCGCGGCCACCTCATGGAACTCACGGCGCCTGTCGTCGTCGGCGATGTCCAGCTTCGAACCGCACAGAATCCGGGGCCGCCGCAAGAGATCCTCGTTGAAGGCGCCCAGTTCGGCGCTGATCGTGTCGAAGGCCTCCTCTACCGTACTCCCGACCTCCTCCGGCTGCGGCCCGAGATCGACCAGGTGGAGCAGCACACGGCACCGCTCGACGTGACGAAGGAAGCGCGTCCCGAGCCCGGCACCCTGAGCGGCGCCCGCGATCAGACCCGGCAGATCGGCAATCACGAAGGGCTCCGCTTCCACCGGCAGCGCCGGCGCGCCGACCACTCCGAGTTGAGGCACAAGGGTGGTGAACGGATAGTCCGCGATCCTCGGCTTGGCAGCGGAGAGAACACTGATCAACGTCGACTTGCCGGCATTCGGCAGACCGACGACCCCGACATCGGCGAGCAACTTCAGTTCCAGGCGGAGCCGCCTCTCCTCACCCGGCGTCCCTCGATCCGCGCGCCTCGGCGCTCGTTGGCGCGCGCTCTTGAACCGTGCGTTGCCGCGGCCGCCGCCGCCGCCGCGAGCGACAATCATCCGATCCTCCTCGGTCAGCACCTCACCAAGGACTTCACCGCTCTCCGCGTCGTAGACCTCGGTGCCGAGCGGCACCGGAATAAGCAGGTCACCGCCGCCCCTGCCGGTCCGGTTCGAGCCCTCGCCGTGCCGGCCCCGCTCCGCGTGGTAGCTGGCGGGGAAGGTGAGGCGGTACAGCGTGCCGAGTCCCGAAGAGCCCACCAGGATGACACTGCCACCGTGACCGCCATCGCCACCGGAGGGGCCTCCGCGGGGCACGAACTTCTCGCGCCGGAACGCCATGCAACCGTTGCCGCCCGCACCCCCGAGAACATCGATGACGGCCTCGTCGATGAAGTGCATCAACCGCTCCCGGCAGCGGCCACGTCAGCGCCGCCTTGCGCTTCGCAGGCTCGGAGCTCTGCGGCGCAAGCTCCTAGCCGGCTAGATGAACGTTGACCAGCGTTCCGCGCCGGCCGCGCTTGCGAAACTCGACCACACCGTCGGCCCGCGCGTAGAGAGTGTCGTCGTTGCCACGACCTACGTTTTCGCCGGGAAAGAACTTGGTGCCGCGCTGGCGGACGATGATCGTTCCGCCGGTCACGCTCTGGCCCGCGTAACGCTTCACGCCCAGGTTGTTGGGATTCGAATCGCGACCGTTGCGGCTCGAGCCCTGGCCCTTCTTGTGCGCCATCTCTATCGACCTCCGTTTCGGGGTCTCAAGCCCCGGCCGCCCGTTCGATCGCCTCGATCCGGAAGCGCTGCATGTCCTGCCGGTGTCCATTGCGCCGCCGGTAGCCCTTGCGGCGCTTGAACTTGAAGACGATGATCTTCGGCGCCCGCAGGTCGGTCACGAGCTGCGCCCGCACACGCGCCCCCTCAACGACGGGGCCACCGACTTCGGCTTCGCCCTCGCCGCCGCCGATCATCAACACACGGTCGAAGAACACGTCCGAACCGGTCTCAGCGCCGGCGACACGCTCCACGTCGACAACATCGCCCTCTGCGACGCGAACCTGCTTGCCGCCGGTCTCTATCACTGCATACATGGTGTTCTCTTTGCGGCGCGCCGTTGCTCCGGGCGCCGAACGTCATTCGCCTTTGCCTGTCTACTCCCCGTGCGGTACGTCCTCAAGACACCGCACCGACACCGCCGAGGCGGCATACGACCGCCGACAGTAGCACCGGCCCGCCGACCCGGTCAACGAAGTGTAGTGGCTCAGTTACATATGAGACTGGTGGGGTCTCCAGGAGGCTGCGCATGGAACTGGCCGTCGCTGGGTGCGCCGGCGCCCCCGCCGGCTGCCGCCGCAGGCGGCCAGGTCAACGCCCCGGCCGCAAGGCCGGCGCCCGCTTCGACGGCTAGCGCGGCAGCATCGTCGGCAGCTCGACCTCGAAGGTGGCGCCGGAGCGTCCGTCGTCCCGGACCCGCACGTCGCCGCCATGCGCGTTGGCGATGCGGCGCACGATGGCGAGCCCCAGACCGGTACCGCCGCGGCGTCCGGAATGGAACAGATCGAAGACCCGCTCGCGTTCCGCCTCGTCCACGCCGGGACCGTTGTCACTGACCGCCAGCACGACGGCCCCATCCCGGAGCTCTGCCTCGAGACGGAGACGGGGATGGTCGCAGTCGTTCATCGCGGCTACGGCATTGTCGACCAGATTGAGCAGCAGTTGATTCACCTGCTCGCGGTCGACCTGGAACACGGCGTCGCCGGTGCGATCGACAATCTCCGAAGCGATCTGCTCCGAATGCAACTTTCCCGCGACGACCTCGGTGCAGTGGCGCAGCAGCTCGGCCGCTGTCGTGTCCACCAGATCCAGGTCGGCCGGACGCGCGTACCTGAGGAAATCGGAAACCAGACGCTCGAGACGGCCGACCTCGGAGCGCGTGATCGCCACCAGCCGCTGTGACGATCCCGACCCGCCGGGGCTTCCATCCGCTGTCATCTCCTCCTGGAGCATCTGCATGTTCAGGTTGAGGGAGTTCAGGGGACTGCGGATCTCGTGGGCGAGGCCGGAAGCCAGGGTGCCGACGTAGGCCATCTGCTCCGCCTCCTGCGCTTGACGCTCGGCGAGAGCGGTTTGACGCGAGAGCCGGCTGTAGATCACGTAGCCGGCGACGAACAGAGCCACGGTCAGCGCCGCGATGATCGCCGCCTGCCGCAGCAGTTCCCGCCGTAGGACCGCCAACCGCTGTTGCAGTTCGGCACGCGAGATGCCGATCACGAAGGTACCGATGTTGCCCACCGGCACCTCGACCTGCTCGTAGGGCACCTCACGGGTGAACGTGTCGGCGACCAGACCGGGCGACTCCAGATTCGGGCGCTCGCCGCCGGCCGTCTGCGTCTCCTCGCGACGGTTGCGGAACACCAGACGGCCATCCGTGTCGCGGATCTCCACGGTTTCAACGATGTCCCGCTGAACCAACACCGAGTTGATGTAGCTGCGCGTCGCGGACTCGGTGGCCATGGCGGTGTAGAGGTCGCGCCCCGTGTTCTCTACGCGGCTGGCGATCCCCTCCGCCAGTTCCTCGGCTTCGGCGCGCGCTTCCACGACGATCCGGTTCAACTCCCGCTGCGACAGCGACCGGAAGATCAACCAGCCGAACAGGCTGAGGTCGGCAAGCACGAAGACACCGACGATCGCCGCCCAGATCCGGCGTCGTCGCTGCCTGGTGTCGCTGCCGAGCCAGTCCAACATGCCTGTGAACGCTATAAGAGAGATGGGGTGTACGATGATTCCGTGCCTGTGTGGCGAACGTCGATGCGGGTATTGGCGGCAGCCGGAATGGTCGCCGTACTCGGCTGGGGTTGCAGTTCCGACACCCCCCGCGACACCACGCGCGTCACCGTCGGGCTGCGGTTCGACTACCCGACGCCGAACGAGCTGATCGGCCCGCCGACGCTGGCGTACGCAGCGATCAACAACCAGATGTTCCTGTCGCTGATGGAGGAGCAAGGGGACTTCCGCGAAGGTCCCCCGGCGTGGGCGCCGGGGCTGGCCGAGACGTGGGAGTTCTCCGAGGACCGGCTGCAGTTGACCGTACGGCTGCGCCCGGACGCGGTGTGGAGCGACGGCCAAAGGGTGACCGCGGAGGATGTCCGTTTCACCTGGCTGGCGCAGACGAATGGCAGCGTCGCCTGGGGCTACGCCTCGTACAAGGAGTCGATCGTCGATGTCGAGGTGGTCGATGCCGGCACCGTGCGGTTCCACTTCGATGCCGCCGCGGGGACCCAGTTGGCCGACATCGCACCCGACCGGATCCTCCCGAAGCACGCCTGGGAGCCCCGACCGTTCGCCAACTGGCGCGACGATCCAAGCTGGTTCTTCGAACACATGACCACCAACGGCCCCTTCCTGCTCGAGAGTCGAACTCCCGGCCGCGAACTCGTCCTCCAGCGCAATCCCGACCACTTCGAAGCCGACCTGCCGCGGTTGGAGCGCGTCATCCTGCGCGCCGTGCCCGACAGCACGGCGCTGACCAACCAGCTTCTGGCCGGCGAGCTCGACGTCGCCACCGGGATCGCGGCCGCGGACGCAAGCCGCATCGACGGCCGGCCCGGGCTTCGCCTGATCGCCTACAGCAACCGGCAGTTCACCTTCGTGTCGTGGAACACAAGCAAACCGTGGTTCGAGGACGCGGCGACCCGACGCGCCCTGGCGCTGGCGATCGACCGCCAGGCGATCGTGGACACCATCTGGCATGGCTACGCCAGGGTCGGCAGCAGTCCGATCATCTCCGCCGTCTGGGCGAACGACCCGGAACTCGAACCCTGGCGCCACGATCCCCCGGCCGCCCGTGCGGCACTGGCTGCCGCCGGTTGGGTCGACGCCGACGGCGACGGCATCCTCGAGCGCGGCGGCGTGCCGTTCCGCTTCGAGCTGGCGACCTACGCCGGCGCCGGGGCACGCTGGGACGCGATGCAGATGATCCAGGCCGACCTCCGCGCCATCGGCATCGACGCTCAGCCGCGCCGCGTCGATCCGAACGCCCTCAACGAGAGATTGAGCGCGCAGGACTTCGACGCCGCCGCATCCGGGTTCGCGATCGACACCAGCCTCGACATGCGCCCTCTCTTTCACAGCGAGTCGATCGGCGGCTTCAACTTCGCCGCCTACGCCAATCCCGATGCCGACCGGCTGATCGATACCTTCGCAGCCCGAACCGATCCGCTCGAGGGCCGCGAGGATCTGCACGAGTTGCAGCGGATCCTGCACGAAGACCAACCGCTACTCGTGCTCTGGGAGTCGATGAGTCTGGCCGCACACGACGAGGAACTCGAGTCGGTGACGCCGAACGCTCTCAGTCCGCTCGCCAACCTCGAGGAATGGGCCTGGCGCTGATGTGATCCGCTTTGTCCTGCGGAGGTTGGCGGCCGCCGCCGTCCTCTTCCTGATCGTCCTGACCCTGACCTTCGCCGCGGTCACGCTGGCGCCCGGCGATCCTCTGGCGCCCACGGATCCACGGATATCGCCCGAGCAGGCGGAGCGGCTGCGGACGCACTACGGGCTCGACCAGCCTCTGCCGGTGCAGTACCTCCGCTGGCTCGGCGCGGTCGTCAGTTCCTGGGACTGGGGACAGTCCTACCAGACAGGGCGGCCGGTCTCGGAACTCCTGTTCGAATCGCTTCCGCCCACCCTGCTGCTCGCCGGCGCCGCCCTGCTCGCTCAATACCTGCTCGGCATCGGCCTCGGCCTGATCGCGGCCAGCCGGCCGAATTCATGGCTCGACCTCGGCGTCCGGGCGGCAAGCCTGCTCGTCTACGCGCTGCCGACGTTCTGGGTCGGCCTGATGGCGGTGCTGGTCTTCGGTGTCGGTCTGGGCGTCGCGCCCACCGGCGGCATGACGTCCGCCGCCGCCTTCGAGCTCGGACCCGTAGCGACCGCCCTCGACGTCCTGGCCCACCTGTGGCTCCCAGCCCTGGTGCTCGGCCTGTCCATGGCCGGCGACATCGCCCGCTATACCAGGAGTTCGCTGATCGAGTTCCAGTCGACCGAGGCCGGCCGCGCGGCGCGGGCACGCGGCCTGTCCGAGACGCGGATCCTGTTCGTTCACGGCCTCACCCACGCCGGCCCCCGGCTGGTGCAGATGGCCGCGGTCTCGGCGCCGCTCCTGCTTTCCGGCGCCATCGTGGCGGAGGCGGTGTTCGCGTGGCCCGGCCTGGGTTCGGCCACGCTCCAGGCAATCCAGGCCCGCGACACTCCCGTGGTCCTCGCCGCCACCGCCTACGGAGCGGTCCTGGTCATCGCCGCTTCACTCGCCGCGGACCTGCTCCTGGCCCGCCTCGACCCGAGGATCAGGGCGGAATGAGGCGATCTTCCCTGCCAAGGTCCGCCAGGGCGGGCGCCTGGGTCCTCGCCGGTCTGGCCCTGCTCGCGGCCGCCGCGCCCGTGCTCGCCCCCTACGATCCGGCGCAGCAGCTCGACGCCGCCGAATCGAGCCGCCGGCCGCCGCTGTCGTCCCTGCTCGTGGTGCGAACGGTCGCCGGCGAGCCGCGGCTGGCCGAGAGCGTGCGCGTCGACGGCGACGACCTCGTGCTGGAACGGCGTTCGGGCGCCCTACGGATCCCGCTCAGCTCGGTGACGAACTTCGGCGATCACGGCGTCACCGAAGAGCGGCGGGCCTGGCTCGGCACCGACGCGCTCGGCCGCGACCTGCTCTCCCGGTTGCTCCACGGCGCACGGATCTCCCTCACGATCGGGCTGCTCGCCGCGGCGCTCGCTCTGACCGCCGGCACCGTCGTCGGCTCCCTGGCCGCGACCGGTGGACGTTTCGTCGACCAGGTGCTGATGCGAACGGTGGACGGACTGCTCTGCTTTCCCCACCTGGCTCTGGTGCTGCTGCTCGCGGCGCTCTACCGGCCCGGCACCTGGCTCCTGGTCGTACTGATCGGCGGCACCGGTTGGATGGGACTCGCGCGTCTGGTTCGCGCCGAGATCCTGCGACTGAAGCAGGAGCCCTTCGCCCTCGCGGCGGCCGCCTCCGGACGCTCGCCGGCCGGCGTCCTGGTGCGCCACCTCCTGCCGAACGCGACCACGCCGCTTCTCATCGACGCCAGCCTGCGTGTAGGCGGCAGCATCCTGGTCGAGGCGGCGCTTTCCTTCCTGGGATTGGGCGTGCAGCCGCCCCAGGCCAGTTGGGGATCGATGATCGCCGACGGACAGAGCCACCTGACGACGGCCTGGTGGATCGCCGCCTTCCCCGGCCTGATGGTCGCCGCGGCCGTGATCGGATCGAGCCTTCTGGCCGACGGGCTGAGCGACCGGCTCGCGGGTCTCGGGGCCGGCGCCGGCCGCGGGACTCGCGCGCGCTCTCCGTGGGCGATCCGCACCTGGCTGGGTCAGACGTGACCTGCGGCCTGAAGACGTCCGACTTCGACTACCACCTGCCCCCGGAAGCGATCGCCCAGCATCCGGGGACACGCGGCGAGAGTCGCCTGCTCGTGGTGGGCCGTGCCGCGGCGGAGCGGCCGTTCGGCGATCTGCCGGACCTGCTCGATCCAGGCGACCTGCTGGTGGTCAACGACACCCGGGTCATCCCGGCGAGGCTGCGGGCCCGCCGGCCGACCGGCGGCCGGGTCGAGATCCTGCTGGTCGAGCGCACGGCGCAAGCCGAATGGTGGTGCCTGCTGCGTCCGGGACGGCGGATGGACCGGGGCGCCCGCCTCTCAGTAGACGGCGGGCCGGCGGCGCGGGTCGAAGAACGCGCCGGCGGTCGCTTCCGGCTCCGCTTCGACGAACCGATACGGCCCCTGCTCGGGACGATCGGTGAAACGCCCCTGCCGCCCTACATCGAGCGACCGGCGACACCGCGGGACCGCGAGCGCTACCAGACCGTTTATGCCACACAACCGGGCGCCGTCGCCGCCCCTACCGCGGGTCTCCACTTCACCCCCACCATCCTCGACACGCTCGACCGCCGCGGAATCGGACTGGCCAGGATCACCCTCCACGTCGGCCCCGGCACCTTCCGGCCGGTAAAGACCGAAGATCCGGACACCCACATCATGGACTCCGAACGGTTCGACGTCCCAACCGCCACCGCCGAGGCGGTAGCCGACACCCGCCGCCGCGGCGGCAAGGTGGTAGCCGTCGGCACCACGGTCGTCCGCACCCTGGAGACCGCCGCGACGGGCAGCGGCCTGATCGCGGCCGGCGGCGGCCGCACCGAGCTCTACATCCGCCCCGGCTACGAGTTCCAGGTCACGGACCGCCTGATCACGAACTTCCACCTGCCCCGCTCGACCCTGCTGATGCTGGTCTGCGCCTTCGCCGGCCGGCGCCGCACGCTCGACGCCTACCGGCAGGCAGTGGCGAGCGGGTTCCGCTTCACCTCCTACGGCGACGCGATGCTGGTCTCTCGCAGCCCGAGGATCCGGTGAGCCAGGGCCGCCGCGCCGAACCCGTTGTCGATGTTGACCACCGCCACCCCCGGCGCGCACGCCGTAAGCATGGTGAGCAGCGGCGCGATCCCCTCGAAGCTGGCGCCGTAACCGACGCTGGTCGGCACCGCGACCACCGGACAGGGCACCAGACCGGCAACCACGGTGGGCAGAGCGCCGTCCATGCCGGCCACGACCACGGCCACATCCGCGCGGCGAAGTTCGTCCACCGCGCCGAGCAGACGCTGGAGGCCGGCGACACCGACATCCCGGATGCGCTCGACCTCGTGACCCAGCCAGCCCGCGCACACCGCCGCCTCCTCGGACACCGGGGAATCCGACGTTCCCGCGCTGACCACCGCGATCCTCCGACCCGAGGCCGGCCCGAACCGGCCCACAGTCCAGACCCGCGCCCGCGACTCGTAGCACCCGCCGGCGACCGCCGCGCTCAACCGTTCGGCCGCTGGCGCCGCGATCCGGGTGACCAGCGCCCGGCCCGAGTGCTCCACCATCGACTCGACGATCCGGACGAGTTCCTCGTCGCTCTTGCCCTGGCCGAAGACGACCTCGGGCAGCCCGCTCCGGAGTTCCCGGAACAGGTCGAGCTTGGCTACACCCAGGTCGAGGTACGGCAGGCAGGCCACACGCTCGTGCGCGTCCTCCGGCGAGACCTTGCCGGAGGCCACGCCGTGGAGCAGTTCGAGAAGTTCCTGCTGCTTCATTGCGCCTCCCGGCAGCGTCAGGCGGCGTCCGCGCCACCGGTCCGGTAGCCACGCGGGTCGAGGGACGCCCCCTCGAAGCCGAGTTCGAGCAGCCGCGCCTCGATCTCGCGCCACTGCCGTTCCGCCTCCAGCAGCTCTGCCGCACCCACCTCGACCCGCGCCGCGGCGCGGTCGTGTCGCACCCGAAGCACCCGGAAGCCGCGGCTTCGCAACTCGGCCTCCGCGGCCTCGACGCGGCGAAGCTTGGGCAGGGTCACCAGTTGTCCGTGCGGTATTCGCGACGACAGGCAGGCGTTGGCGGGCCGGTCCCAGACCGTGAGTCCGAGCGCGCGGGCGAGGCGGCGGCCTTCGGCCTTCGAAACGCCGTGCGCCAGCAGCGGGCTGTAGACGCCGCGTTCCGCCACCGCCCGAAGTCCCGGCCGGTCCGGCCCCGGGTCGGAGGCGTTCGTGCCGTCGCAGACGGTGGCGAACCCACCTTCCGCCGCCAGCTCCAGCATGCGGTCCATCCGCATCCCCTGGCACACATAGCAGCGGTGCCGCGGGTTGGCCCGGAACTCGGGGTCGTCGAGCTCGCTGTAAACCGTCACCTGGTGGCGGATTCCGATCGCGGCCGCGAGTCTCCGAGCGTAGTCCAGCTCCTCGCCGGCGAGCGTTTCGGCCGCGGCCGTCACCGCCACCGACCGGTCGCCCAGCGCCCGGTGCGCCAGGGCCGCGACCAGCCCCGAATCGACGCCGCCCGAGAACGCCACCAGCACCGGGCCGCGGCTCGCCAGGTCGTGCTCGAGCGCCTGAATTGCTGCCGCACACTCCATGCCGGTGAGTCTATGGCGGCGCCGCCGCTAGTCGTCGCCGCCGCCCAGTTCGAGCTTCCGGCGCGACGCGGCGGAGCCACGCAGCACCACCGGCACCGCGAACAGGGCCAGGTAGACACCGAAGGTCAGGATCGGCACCAGAGGCATCGCCTCGAGCTGGTCTCGCCTCGTCATGGATCGCACCAGGTAGAGCCAGCCGGGCGGACCGAACAGGTAGAGCATGAACAGCAGCCGCGAACGGGCGATCTGGAGCACGATCTCGTCCAGCCCGTGGCCGCCCGAGCCCCGCTCTCGCTTCAGACGGTGGACGTACACGTTGCCGAAGAACCAGCCCGTGAACGCGGCCAGAATGTAGAGCGGATAGAGCGCCAGCTCGAAAGTCAGGTTCCACCGCAGGACACCGATCTGGGCCAGGATGCCGACCGACCACGCCGCCAGACTCGACGACAGGATGACGGTTTCCAGACCTCGCATCGGACCGCCTCAGAGATCAGCCGGCCGCCAGGAGAGCCTCGTACTCGGCAGCCGTCATCAGGCCGTCCGGCGCTTCGCCGTCCAGCCGCAGCCGCACCAGCCAACCCTCGCCGTACGGATCCTCGTTGACCAGCTCGGGGGCGTCGTCGAGCTGGGTGTTCGTCGCCTCCACGGTCCCCGCGACCGGGGTGTAGATCTCCGCCACTGCCTTGACCGATTCAATGGCGCCGATCTCGAAACCGGCCTCGAAGGCCTGGCCCGGCGCGGGCATGTCGACGAATACGACATCGCCGAGTTCCTGCTGGGCAAAGTCCGTGATGCCGAGTACGGCCTCCCCGTCCTCCAGCTTGAGCCATTCGTGCTGCTCCGTGTACAGGCGATCGTCGGGAATCATCAGAAGGTCTATCCTCCACTGGCCTTCGGGCGTCGATAGAACGGTAGTTTGACAATACGGCAAGGGATCTCCCTGCCACGAACCTCTACCGAGGCGGCGCTGCCGGGTTCCGGGACCCCGCTCTCGCCGCAGTCCACTCGGGCAATACCGATCGCCCGTCCCAGCGTAGGCGCGAAGGCGCCGCTGGTCACCGGCCCCGCACAACCCGGCCGGTCGCTGACCGTCAGACGGTGGCCGTGGCGGGCGATGCCGCGGCCAAGGGCCTCGAACCCGAGCAGCCGGTGGCGGCAACCGGTCCGGCGCTGGTGCACCAGCGCCTCACGGCCTACAAAGTCGCCCTTCTTCCACTTGACGATCCAAGACAGCCCGGCCTCGATCGGCGTCGTCGTGTCGTCGATGTCCTGGCCGCAGAGCATCATCCCGGCCTCCAGCCGCAGCGTGTCGCGGGCGCCCAGACCGGCCGGCGCCAGGCCGCGGTCGCGGCCCTGTTCCAGCAGTTCCAGCCACAGATCCCCCACACTCTCGTTCGGGGTGTAGATCTCGAAGCCGTCCTCGCCGGTGTAGCCGGTCCGGGACACCAGCCGCCCATGGGACTCCTGTTGGAGGAATGAGTAGTAACGCAGGTCAACCGCCTCCGAACCGACAACCTCCGCCACGATCCCGGCAGCCTCCGGACCCTGAACCGCGATCAGCGCCGTCTCGGCGGAAAGGTCGTCTACTCTGACTCCGTTTCCCGCCTGCGCAGCGGCCGCTTCGATCAGTTCGACGTCCCGCTCCCGCGAGGCGGCGTTGACCACCAGGAGGTAGTCCTCCGGGTCGAGGCAGTAGACGAGCAGGTCGTCGATGAAGGTGCCTCGCTCGGTCAGGAGGGCGCTGTACTGGGCACGGCCGGGGGCAAGCGCCCCTACATCGTTCGGAGTCAGGCCCTGCAGCAGGGAAAGGGCCCGCGGACCCCGCACCCGAACCTCCCCCATGTGGGAGACGTCGAACATGCCGGCGCGTTCACGCACCGCCCGATGCTCGGCGAGCACTCCCTGATACTGGATCGGCATCTCGTAGCCGGCAAACGGCCCGAAACGGGCTCCCGACTCGACGTGACGCCTGTACAAGACCGTCCGTTTCACTGCTCCCTACCCTGTCACCAGTGTCGCCAGCACGTACAGAACAAGGCTAGTCGACTCCACCCCGCACGAAGTCGGCACCGTCCGTCGTCAACTCGCCCGATTCGTGAGTCTAACGCGGTAATTCGGCCGGACCGGCACCCAGCAAGAAGCGACGGCGGGATGCCGATCAGCAGCAACAGGCGAGGAGCTCGCTGCAGAACTGGCTGGAAGAGCAGGGCTACGATAGCTGCCACGCTGCGGCAGCCGATCCTGAGACGGCTCGCCACGCCGCCGGCCAGCTTCTGAGCTCAGACGGTATCCAGATAAGCGAATCGGCCAGAAACTGGGCGAATAGGCTCTTGCGGATATCGAACGGCCAAGGCATGAGCACGACCGCCACCATAATCTGCAACCAAATGGGGTTGTAGAGACATGCGCGGTCTCTGTTTGCCGGTTGTCATTGCGCTCATGACCGCGTCCCTGCTCTACGGAGGCGACGAGATTCCAAAACTCGTTCTGGTCGACGGGTCTGTGGACCAAGGCCGTCACGAAGGCCTGTATGAAGACGCCTACTACTTGTGGCTGCATGTGGACGAGCTCGCCCGTGAGCGTGCCGAGTGGCGGCTTGGCCTGGATTACGAGCAAGACGTGATGCTCTCCTCGTTGGAGATACTCACGGAGTTTGGACTGGACGAAGGGGACGAGTCGTTTCTGGCCGCCTTGATTCAGCCGGGCGCGGCACGAGAGCATGGCTTGCGGAACGGTCAGCGGATACCGTCAGAGAGGTTCTCGAACATCTGCAATGCCGCTGACTTTGATCCATCCAAGGATGCTTGGATGAACAAACCTCCGAGGCACTTCGAGCGCCACGCAGAAGAGGCACGCGGAGGGGTTCTTGGGCGCGTAACGCGGATCGCACACGGTTTCACGGGTCCGAGTCCCGCTCTGCTTCTGGAGTTGGACATTGAAGAGACTCTGATCGTGTCCGACTATTCCCTTCACCCCTATGTCGTGGTGGTGACCAGCGGCTACGTTCATGACGACACCGTGTATTGCAGCCCAGCGGGAATGCGGGGCTGGCTGCCCGCGGTGGGTGACCGTCTGATCGCCATGCCGGTTACCGGACCGTGGGATAGGGACGGCTTGGTCATGCCGGTCGTGGACTCGGTCGAGGTCTTTCTCGTAGGAGAACCAGACAAGGTTGGCGTCTCGGAGGTGACGCCACTCTCCAAGCGGAGTTCCGTGCCGAAGACGTTGCTCGACTTTCGTCGCCGGTTGTGGGACATGCGCGATGACGTCGGTCACGAAGGGGGCGGCACCCGCGTACCCCAGCAATAGCGAACGTGTTCCCAGGTGAAGAAGCCCCTGGTCGCGAACCGGACCTCGCAGACTCTCCACGACGTGAGCGTGTCGACTTCAGGCTCGGCGATTCGACCTGGAAGGGCTGGGGAGAGTTCGGCCGTGCGGTCGTGCCTCCGAGGCGCAGCAGGAAGAGGCGCCGAAGTCGACGACCGACAATTAGCCCGACAGCGCCACGATCGTGCACACGACGTGGAACGGCGTCAGCCTGGTCGAGCCCCCACCGGCAACCCTACGGTCACGCGCAACCGGTCCGGTTCGAGGTGCCGTCGCGCCGTCTGGAAGACGCGGTCCGGCACAAGCCGTTCGATCCGCTCCCGCCGCCAGGATGCTCGATAACTCGGCAAGTCGAAGAGCAGCGCATCGACAAGCAGTCCGGCCCACAGTCCGGCGGTCTCGGTCAGAAACGGTTCGCGGCCGAACATGCCGGTCTTGCATGTTTCGAGAGCGGCCGCATCAGGCGGCCGCTCCAGCACCTGGAAGAGCGAGTCGCGCACCAGCTCGAGTCCGCGCTCGACATGATCCGGGTGGGTGCCAAGGTAGACCGAGAGAGCACCCGGATCGGTGCCGGCGCCGGCCAGCAGATCGACGTGGGTGGCGTACGCCAGCCCCTCCTGCTCGCGAATGCGGTTGGGGATCAGGCCGGCCAGACCGTCCGACCCGAGCAGGATGCCGAGAGCCCGCAGTTCCGGCAGATCGGGATGCCGCCGGTCGACGGTGAAGTGCCCGGCATACACGTGCGCCTGCTCGCGTGAACCGGTGGCGACCTCGATCCGCTGCCGGGAGCGGCCGCGTGGCGCCTGCTGTTCCGGCCCCGCCGGGGCGGCCGCAGCCGGCAGGGCCGCAGCACCGGCGGCGCTCTTGAAGAGGCGCTCCAGGTCCGCCAGCACCGCCTCTTCGTCGATATCGCCGGCCACCGCGACCACACCGCCGCGCGCCAGGGCATCCCCGTGAAACCGCCGGCAGTCGTCCGGCGTCAACCGGGCCAGCGACTCGCTCGTGCCCTGGCTCGGCGACGCCAACGGATGCGGGTGGTAGAGCTGATCGCGGAAGGCCCAGCCGGCGACCACCTCGGGGCGATCCGCCAGGCTCCGGAGTTCGCCCAGGGTCTGGTCGCGCACCAGTTCGAAGCGTGCCCGATCGAACCCGGGTTCGAGTACGAGTTCGGCCAGCCACACAAGAGCCAGCCCGGCATCGTCAGCAAGCGCGTCGACCGTGATGCCATGGACCTCAGCGGTCCCGAAGCCCCCCAGCGCGATGCCGCGCGCCTCGGCCTGTTCGGCGATCTCGCTCCAGGTCCGGCGGATGGTGCCCTCGACCAGCATGCGGCCGCACAGCAGCGACAGGCCGGGCAACGGCTCGAGGCGGGCGCCGCCGCGCAGCCAGGCCCGTGCCGCCACGACGCCGGCGCCCGGCACGCGCAGCGCGCCAAGGCGCAGCCGGCCGGACCACAGGTCGAGGCGCGAAGGCTCGCGCTCGCCTGCCGCCGCAGGCACGGATCGGCCGGTGCTCACGGCGGGCCGTCCGGCAGCGACCAACCGACGATCCGGGTCACCGGGGACAGCCAGACCGCACAGGCATCCGAGACGTCGGCCGCGGTGGCGCGAGCAAGCACCTCGAACGAGTCGCGGCTGAAACCCGGGAAGAAGAGGGCGTGCTCGACGGCGGCCGAGACCGCCTGCTCCGCGATCCGCTCGTGCATGAAGACCCAGTCGGCGAACAACACGCGCTTCGCCCGCTCAAGCTCCTCCGCCGACGGCGGGCTCGCGGCAAGGCCGTCGACCCGCGCGCACATTTCGGCCTCGAGCCGAGCGGGCTCGACTCCCGCCGCCGCCTCCGCTGCCAGGGTCGACATGCCTCCGACTCGGTGGCCGCTGGCGCCTCCGGCGGCCCAGAGCGCCAAGGGGTCCTGTTCGACCAGTTCGCGCTGGATGCGACTCGAGCGTCCACTGGCGAGGACGGTCACGGCGAGACGAACGTGGACGGACAGCGGATCGTCCGCGGCCGGCGCCGGATGCGCGACCAGGAGACGCGCCATCTCGCCGCGGTGGAGCTCGATGCGGCGGTCGGGAGCGGGGTCGAAGACTGGTGGGCCAAGATCCGCCCGAGCCTCGGATGCGGACGAAACGCCCGCATCCCCAGCTCGGCCGTTCCCCAAGGCCGCTTCGATCCGCTCCATCGCGTCCGGCGGCAGGCCTCCGGCCGCGACCAGAACCGCTCTGCCGGGGCGGTAGTGGCGGCGGTGGAACGAGCCGAGGGACGCGACGTCCAGGCCGCGGAGGCTCTGTCTGGTGCCCAACACCGGGCGGCCGTAGGGATGGCCGCCGAAGACGCGCGCGGCCACCGCCTGCTCCAGGACGTCCCAGGGATCGTCCTCGACCATTCGGATCTCTTCGAGAATGACCTCGCGCTCGCTCTCGACCTCCTCGGGCAGCAGGCTCAAGCCCCGCATGCGATCCGCCTCGATCAGCAGCGCCTCAGCCCAGGAGCGGCGCTCGAACTGGAAGTGGTACGCACTGATGTCGTGCGACGTGAAGGCGTTGTTCGTACCGCCGAGACCCTGGGTCACGCGGTCGATCGCTCCCGGCGGATAGAGCGCCGACCCCTTGAACATCATGTGTTCCAGGAAGTGGGCGAGACCGGTCTCGCCTGAACCCTCGTCCCGGCTGCCGGTGCGGTAGCACACGACCGTGACGATCGATTCGGCTTCCGCCTGGGGCAGCAGGACGACAGCCAGACCGTTGTCCAGCCTCTCCGCCTCGGCGGTTACCCGGTCGAACGCCCGCAGATCAATCATGGCGCCACGCCGCTCACTCGTCGTGACGCCAGCTCGCAGTCTTGGACCGTTTCGACCTCAAAGCGGCCGTGATCCTCCGACCAGACCAGTTGCTCGACCCGGGCCGTGCGGCCTTCCGGCCCCACCTCCAGAGTGATCCAGTTGCAACTGTTCCTGCCCTGCTCCGCTCCCCGGCCGCGCCTGGAGGTGGACGTCCCGCTGTGCACCAGCCACAGTCGGCGCGGGCAACCCGGCGCCTCTCCCACGGCGGCGACGTGGACGTGCCCGGACAGGACCAGGTCGACACCGGCCGCGGCGAACGCGGCCAGCGCCTCGTCGCTGCGGCGCGCCGTGCGCCAGCCCATGAGTTCGGGCAGGCCCGCCAGCGGATGGTGGGCGACCGCGATCCGCACCGGAGGTCCCAGGACTGGGTGCGTCGGCCCTGTGAACCGTTCGCGCACGCCGGCCAACTGCTTACCCGTGAAGCGGCCGTTGTCGATGGTCAGGTTGAACGCCGTATTGAAACCGACGACCTCCATCTCATCGTCCACGAAGCACGGCTCCAGGTCGGTGCTGAAGTGCCGGCGGTAAGCGCCGTAGCGGTCGAAGAGCCGCTCCCAGAACCGGTACATGGGCACGTCGTGGTTGCCCGGCACGGCCAGAAAGGGAAGTCCCAGGCCCTCGAGAAACCGGCGCGCCTGCCGGAACTGACGCGCCCTGGCGCGCTGGGTCAGGTCGCCCGATACGACGACCAGGTCGGGCCGGCGCTCCGCGACCAGGGCTTCCACCCCGGCTGCCGCCGGCTCGTAGTGAGGCGGCCCGAAGTGGATATCGGAGAGATGGAGCAGGCGGCGCACTGCTGAAGCGACCCTGAAGGACCTGGGGCCGAAGGAAGTTGCTGCCGAACGAGGAAAAGGTTGCTACCGAACGAGGAAGCTGCGCACGCTCTCGTCGACCCGCTCGCCGGCGAGGTCACCGAGGATGCCCATGATCTCCCGCCCGCGGGCGCGCCCGATCAGGAAACCGATCGACGCGGCCACCGCGACCGACGACAGGGGATAGGTCCGCACCACGGACACCCAGTCGAGACCGGGCGTCAGACTGCCGACGATCCGATCCTCGATCGCGGGCTGTTCAGGCGCGGCGGTCACGGCGCAGGAGGAACCCCAGGACGAAGCCCACGCCGGCAGCGATCAGCACCGCGCGGCCGGGGTTGTCGCGGACGTACACGTTTGCGTCGCCGACCAGTTGATCCAGATCCTTGCGCGCCCGTTCGTAGCCGTCACCGAGCTTCTCCTTGGCGACGCCGTAGCCTCCGCGAGCCGCCTCGCCGGCCCGACCCGAAACCTTCTTGACCCGTTCCGAAACCTTCGACTCGCGCATCCGGTCACGCGCCGCATCGACGCGGTCACTGACCGCCGAGCGCGCCTTCTCCACGCCCTCGGCGACCGCTTCGCGGGCCAAGTCCATCGAAGTCACGTTGCTGCTGTCGCCATCGCTCTCGTTCTTCTTGGCGTTGCTCATGTCGGTTTCTTCCAGGTCGTGAATCAGGGGATTCCCGCCCACCGACGCACGGTGGGCAGACAACGTCGGAGCGCGCCGATCATACACCGGCCCGGGCTGCTAAACTCCACGCCCCCGAGGGGCCCGGGAAACCATCATGGGGCAGTAGCTCAGCTGGGAGAGCACCACGTTCGCAACGTGGGGGTCGAGGGTTCAAGTCCCTTCTGCTCCACCATCCCGCCCGCCGTTCAGCAACTCCTCTCGCCAAACGGCGATCCGGCACGGGATTTGCCTATCATTGGGAGTCGTGTACTCGTTGAGCAGCCCGCCGCGGTCCACAGGAGCCCGCCCCCCCCGTCCCTGGAGAACGCGGACCGTTGCCGCCGCCGTCTGCTTGTGCGCGCCCCTCGGAGTCGCAGCGCAGCCGAACGTCGAGGTCGACTACTTCGCGTCGCAGCGCAGGGTGATGGTCGACGAGCAGATTCGCGGCCGCGGTATCGAGGAGCCGCGGTTGCTGAAGGCCCTGGAGACGGTGCCCCGCCATGAGTTCGTGCCGGAGGCGCTGCGGGACGAAGCGTACGGCGACGAACCGCTGCAGATCGGTTCCGGCCAGACCGTGTCGCAGCCCTACCTGGTGGCGCTGATGGCCGACCTGCTGGAGCTCGACGGCGACGAGAAGGTGCTGGAGATCGGCACCGGTTCGGGGTACACGACCGCGGTCCTGGCGGGTCTGGCGCACCGCGTCTTCACCATCGAGATCATCGACGATCTGGCCGTGAGGGCGCGGACCGTGCTCGACGAACTGGGCTACGGCAACGTCGAAGTGCGCGTGGGCGACGGTTACCGGGGCTGGCCGGAGGAAGCGCCGTTTGACGGCATCCTGGTCTCCGCGGCGCCGTCCGAGGTGCCGCCGCCCCTGATCGAGCAGCTCAAGGTAAACGGCATCCTGGTGGCGCCGGTCGGTCGGACTCTCCAGGATCTGGTCGTGATCCGGAAAACGGCCAACGGCCTGGTCCGCCGCCAGGTCGATGTCGTGCGCCTCGTTCCCATGGTCGGGCGCGCGCAGGAAGACCCGGAGAGAGAGAACCCGGACTTCTAGCAGCGAGTCTCGCCGCACTGCGGATCAAGCGGCCCGACAACGGATCAGCACGACCGTCTGGTCGTCGCCCTGCGGCAGGCCGGCTCCGAAACGGCTGACCTCGTCGTCGATGGCCCGAACGATCTCGGACAGCGGCCTGTCGCACCTCTCCCGCAGGAAGGTCTCCAGCCGCTCCTGCCCGTACTCCTCGTCCGCCACCGACTCGCACTCTGTGATTCCGTCGCTGTAGAGACAGACCAGGTCGCCCGGTTCCATTTCCACCTCGTCGACCCGGTATGTCGCGCCAGGCAACAGCCCCAGCGGCAATCCGCTGGCGCCAAGCGGCGTCACTTCCCCGCTCCGGCGCACCAGCAGCCCCGGGTTGTGTCCGGCGTTGACGTAGCGCACGGAGCGGTTCCGCGGATCGACCTCCACCAGGATCAGGGTGATGAAACGGTTGCTGGCGCTCGACTCGACGATGTGCTTGTTCAGGCGCTCAAAGAGCTCGGCCGAAATCTCCACCCCGGCAGCTTCTCCGCCGGGACGGGAGTCGTCGACCAGAAGGCGGAGCGCCGAGTCCAGGGTGGAGACCAGGAGGGCGGCCGGCATGCCCTTGCCGGTGACATCGGCGACCACCATCCCCCGGCGCGAGTCGGCGAGCTTGAGCGAGCCGTAGTAGTCGCCGCCGACCTGGCGGGAAGGCCGGCTCCAGCCCACGGTTTCGAAGCACCCGACACCAGGCATGTCGGACGGCAGGATGTTGCGCTGAATCTCGGCCGCGAGTTCCACCTCACGCTCCAGCCGCTCCTTCTCGAGGGCCTGGCGATGGAGGTTCGCGTTGGTCAATGCGATGGCGGCCTGGTTCGCGAACAGGGACAGCGCCCGGCGGTCGGAAGCCGCGAACGGCCCGATTCCGGTTCGGCTCTCCTTGTCGGCGACCACCAGCAGGCCGACGTTGCCGATGCCGCCGTCGCCTTCGATCGGCACGGCGAGAGAGTGCTCTGCGCCCGGAATGACGCCGGCCGCCGCTGCTTCGAGGGCGGCGCCGTCCGAGCCGGCGACCGGCGGCACATCGAGAACATCCCGCGCGCCGCCGCCGATCGTCCCGGCCAGGGCCAGCCGGCCCTCGGCGTTCCGCAGGTAGAAAGCGCCGCGCCGGGCGTCCAGCAGGGACACCGCGCGGAGCAGGATCTCCTCGGTCAGTTCGTCCAGGTTCAGGGTCGACGCGATCGCCAACCCGACGTCGTACACCGCCTGCAACGTGACCACGTTGTAGTTGTCGTGGAACTTGCGGTCCTTCAGCTCGTCCGCCAACTCGCGCAACCGCAGGCCCAGAGCCAGGATGCCCGCGAGTTCGCCTCCCTCCGGCGCCCTGCCGCCGTCCCCGCTGCCCGCCGCCTCGTCGTTCCCGGCGCAATAGAGCACCAGGTTGTGCTCGAGGCCGCTCTCCCGTTTGCCGAGCACTCCCCAGGACGCGACCGGGCCGCCGTCGCGACGGTAGATCTGGGCGCCATCGAGTCCGTTGGCCTCACACCACTGCCTCATCAACCGCGTCTGAACCGCGCCGCTCTCCCAGTCCGCGATGTCCGCTGCCGCCGCCAGCCGCCACAGATCACCGAGACTTCCGGAGCGACTCGCTGCGGGCCTCACCGCGGGTTGCTCGGAAGTCGGGAGAGTCAGGACGTACCCGGCTGAAGCTCAGCGACTGCCGCCTGCTCGTCCGGGTAGATCGTCGAGTACTGCGCCAAGCCCATGATGTGGAACGTCTTCTCGATCGTCGGAGTGAGGTTGCAGAACGACAGGCGCCCCTTCACCTCGAGCATCTTCTCGATGATCTCGATCAGGATCGAGATCCCGATCGAGTTGACGATCTTCGTGCCCTGGAGGTTGAGCAGCAGCGACCGGTAGCCGTCGTCCAGCAGGGCATAGGCCGCGTCGGCGATCTCCTCGCCCCCCTGGTTGTTGATGTAACCGTCCGTGTAGATCACCGCCAGGTCCTGGCGGCGTTCCACGTCCAACTTGAGACCCTCGGTCATGGACCCAACCCAACTCCCTCGCGCATGCGTCAGCGCGCCTTCGACATGACGACGGAGGTGCCGCCCTCACCCGAGAGCACGTTCACCTCGTCCATCAAGCCCTCGATGATCTTCAAGCCCCATCCGCGCTTCCGGATCGACGTGAGGTTGCCTTCGAGTCTCGGTTTTACCAGCTTGGAGGGATCGAATCCAACTCCCTGGTCCTGGATCGTGATCCGCAACACCCGCGGATCGTCGGCCTCCACCGGCCCCAACACCGCCAACTCTAGATGCAACCTGCCATCGGCGGCACGGCTGTGCTCGATCGCGTTGATGCAGGCCTCGACCACAGCCATACCTACTTCCTCGACCTTGTCGGTGCTCATCCGGATGGACTCTGCCACGGCACAGACGCTGGCACGCGCCTGGAGCTCCATGTCAGGCGCGAGCCTGAACGTCAGATGGGTCTCTTCGAGTACCCCGAACTCAGACATGGAGGAAGAAGCAGCGGGCACCGAGGCAGCAACCGCAGTCCTAAGTGGTTAGAAACAGCTTCAGACAGTAGATCACCGCAGGATGGAGGTGATCGTTCAGCAGGAACCATACGAAACTCGCGACGACCGCAGAAGACCAGACGATACCGGCCGGAATCGATGTGAAGGCCCAGTACAGGAAACTTGACAGAACCCCCGGCCCCGACGCCGGCGCGGCGGCGCCCCCACGGTCCAAAAAACTGAACTGCGACCCTACCATCATGCCGACCTCCCTTCGGTGCCCTTCTCCAAGAGCAAGTCCGCTGCCAGCGGAGGCCGAAGTCAGGCAGAGGGCCGGGATTCCAGGCCTGACGGGCATTTCCGGAAGACCGGCCAAGCCGATCGCGAACCGGGAGGCGCGGCAATTTGTCCCGACTGGATCGTCAACCGACTCCCAGATCCGGCTGTACGCCCCACAACGTCATACCCGAGATACCTGATGGGGCATTATGCCCCGTGCAGGGACAGAATGCCCCATTCACGATGAGCACCCTACCAGGGGCCGACGGGTCAGTAGCGGCCGCGCGACAGCGTGCGGCGGTGCACACCCAGCAGTTTGGCCGCGGCGCTCTTGTTGCCTCCGGTCATGCCGATCACCCTCCGCACATGGCGACGCTTGACGGTCTCCAGATCGAACGGCTCGGGGCCCTGCGGGCTCGCGGCAGAGCCTCCGATCAGCGACTGAATCAGCGACGCGTCGACGACTCCGTCGGCCAGGGAGGCGACGCCCTCGACGATGTTCTGAAGCTCCCGGACATTGCCGGGATAGTCATGCGCCAGGAGCAGATTCAGGGCCCCGCGATCGAACTGGGGCAACTCAACCGCCTCCCGATCGCAGAACCGTTCGGCGAAGTACCGCACCAGATGCGGGATGTCCCGGCGCCGCTCGCGCAGCGGCGGCAACTCGACGCTGATCCCCTTCAGGCGGTAGTACAGATCCTCCCGGAAGCGGCCTTCGGCTACGAGCTGCTCGAGCGGCTGGTGGGTCGCGGCGACCACACGCGCGTCGACCGGGATCGCCTGGTGACCGCCGACGCGGACGATCTCACGCTCCTGCAGCGCGCGCAGCAGCTTGACCTGCGAAGCGACATCGAGATCGGCCACTTCGTCGAGGAAGAGGGTGCCTCCGTCGGCCAGTTCAAAGCGGCCCAGGCGAGCTCGCACGCCGGTCGCCACGCCGCCCTCGATGCCGAACAGCTCGCTCTCCAGCAGACTCTCCGGGAGGGCCGCGCAGTTGACTGCCACCAAGGGCCCCGAGCGTTCCGAGCGCCGGTGCAGGAGCGCCGCCATGAGTTCCTTGCCGGTGCCGCTCTCGCCGCGCAGCAGGACGCTGACGTTGCGCGGCGCAACCCGGTCAATGACCTCGAGGATGCGCCGCATGGCCGGCGCGTGGGCCACAATCCGTTGGCCCCCGACCTCAGCCAAGTCGTCCAGTCGTTCCTTCAGCAGCTTGTTCTCTTCGGCCAGACGCTCGCGCGATACGACCAGGCGCTCCACTTGGCGCAGACCATCGACGGCTACACCGGCCAGGGCCGCGACGGACCTCAGGAAGCGCCGGTCTCCGTCGCTGAACCCTGGTTCGCTGACGCCGCGCGCCTCCTTGTCGAGCACCGCCACGAAGCCGAGCAGAGAGTCGCGCGACTTGAGCGGCGCCGCTACCAGGGAACGGAAATCCCGATCCGCCAGCTTGCCGACGGTACGCGCCACGGTCTCATCCTGGGCCAGCAGGTCGTGCCACAGGGGACCGGCAAGAAGCGTCTCGGCGGACGGCGGACGGCTGCCGAAGCCAACCGTCGCAGCGGCACGCGCGACGCCGAAACGGTCCCGGGTCACCGCGGCGGCGGCCGCCGGATCGACCACCGTACATACCCTCTGCAGAAGATCGTCGAGCAGACCCTGCTCGGACTCGTGAGAGTAGAGCGCCACCACCAGGTCGTACAGCGTCTCGAGCTGCAGGCGCTGCCGGCGACCGGCCAGGTCCGACGATGGGCTCGAGGCGACCACGCTTTCCTCTCCGGGCCTCTTCCCGACTCTCTTCAAGATGCCCTTCGCACCGGCGTCCGCGCCGCCAGCACCTTGCGTAAGAACGCTCCGGTGTGACTCTCCGGCGCCGCCGCCACCTGCTCCGGCGTGCCGGCCGCCAACACTCGGCCGCCGCCGGCCCCACCTTCGGGCCCGAGGTCGATGATCCAGTCCGCGTTCTTGATCACGTCCAGGTTGTGCTCCACCACCAGCACCGTGTTGCCCCGGTCGACGAGTCGTTGCAGCAGCGCGACCAGGCGCCCCACGTCGTCGAAGTGGAGGCCCGTGGTGGGCTCGTCGAGCAGGTAGAGGCTGCGTCCGGTCGCCCGCTTGGAGAGTTCGGTCGCCAGCTTGACGCGCTGCGCCTCGCCGCCCGAGAGTGTGGTCGCGGGCTGGCCGAGCCGGATGTACCCCAGTCCCACCTCGTCGAGCGTCGAGAGGATGCGGTCGATGGCCGGGATGTTGGCGAAGAAGTCGCGCGCGTTCTCCACGCTCATCCCCAGGATGTCGGCGATGTTCTTGCCCTTGTACCGGACCTGAAGTGTCTCCCGGTCGTAGCGGAGCCCGCCGCAGACGTCGCAGGTGACGTAGACGTCCGGCAGGAAGTGCATCTCGATCTTGTTCTGGCCGTCGCCGGCACAGGCCTCACAGCGGCCGCCCTTGACATTGAAGCTGAACCGGCCCGGTTTGTAGCCGCGCGCCCGCGCCTCCGTGGTCTTCGCCATCAGCGTGCGAATCGGCGTGAACACGTTCGTGTAGGTCGCCGGGTTCGAGCGGGGCGTACGGCCGATGGGACTCTGGTCGATCGCGATCACCTTGTCGAGATGCTCCAGTCCCTCGATCCGGTCATGGTCGCCGGCCGGGGCACCGGCGCGGTAGAAGGCCCGCGCCAGCGCCTTGTACAGAACCTCGTTGACCAGGCTGCTCTTGCCCGATCCGGACACCCCGGTGACCACAACGAAGCACCCCAGCGGCAGGTCCACATCGAGATCGGCCAGGTTGTTCTGGCGCGCCCCGCGAATGCCGAGCAAGCTCCCGTTGCCCGATCGCCGCACCTCTGGCACCGGCACCTCCAACTCGCCGCGCAGGTAGGAGGCGGTGAGCGAGCCCTTGGCCTTCTCGACCTGGGCGACCGGCCCCTCCGCCACCACCTCGCCGCCGTGCTCGCCGGCCCGCGGCCCCAGGTCGACGATCCAGTCGGCCTCGCGCATCGTCTCCTCGTCGTGTTCGACCAGCAGCACCGAGTTGCCGAGATCCCGCATCTCCTTGAGCGTTCGCAGCAGCTTCGCGTTATCGCGCTGGTGCAGACCGATCGAGGGCTCGTCCAGCACGTAGAGCACACCCTGGAGTTTGCTGCCGATCTGGGTCGCGAGGCGGATGCGCTGGCTCTCGCCGCCCGACAGTGTGCCCGAGGCCCGGTCCAAGTTGAGGTAGCCGAGGCCCACGTCCCCGAGGAAGGACAGCCGGTCCTCGACCTCCCGGAGGATCTTGCCGGCAATCTGCCGTTCCTTTCCGGTCAGCCGTAGACCGCCTATGACCCGTCGCAGATCGCCGATCGGCATCGAGGTCACCTCGTCGATCGGCAGACCGCCGACCCGCACCGCCAGAGCCTCGGGGCGCAGGCGGCGACCGTTGCAGTCGCCGCAGGTGCTCACCGACATGTACTTCTCGATCTCGGCGCGAACACCCGGCGAATCCGTCTCGGAGTGTCGCCGTCTGAGCATCGGCACGACTCCCTCGTAGCGCCCCCGCCAGCGGTAGGACGAACGCCGACCCTTGACTTCGAACCCGATTTCGCGGCTGCCGGACCCGTAGAGGACGACCTGACGGGCCTCTTCGGACAGCTCGCGCCACGGGGTCGAAGGATCGAAACCGAACTCGGCGGCGACCGTCCTGAGCATCCGCAGGCGCCACGAGCGCGAGGTTGACGGGAAGGGGCGTAGCACCCCGGATTGGATCGAGCGCCGCGGATCGTCCAGGATGCGCTGTTCGTCCACGGCCATCGAAGAACCCAGCCCGCTGCAGCAAGGACACGCGCCGTAGGGGCTGTTGAACGAGAACAGCCGCGGCGAGATCTCCGCCAGACTGGTGCCACAGTCCGCGCAGGCGTAATGCTGGGACATGGTCTCCTCGGGAAGCCCCTGGGGCGCCACGACGAGCAGTCCCCGACCGACTTCGAGCGCGGTCTCGAACGACGCCGCGAGGCGCTGCTCGATGCCCGGCCGCACCACCACCCGGTCGACCACGATCTCGATCGTGTGCTTCCGGTTCTTGTCCAGTTCCGGCAAGTCCCCCGAGAGTTCGAGGAGTTCGCCGTCGATGCGGGCGCGCAGGAAGCCCTCGCGGACCATCTGCTCGAGCTGGCGGCGGTACTCGCCCTTCTTGCCCCGCACATAGGGAGCGAGAAGCAGCAGGCGGGTGCCGTCCGGCATCGCAGCCACCCGGTCCACCATCTGCTGCACCGTCTGGGGCCGGATCACCTTGCCGCATTCCGGACAGTGGGGTACGCCGACCGAGGCGTAGAGCAGACGCAGGTAGTCGTGAATCTCGGTCACCGTACCGACCGTCGACCTGGGGTTGCGGGACACCGACTTCTGCTCGATCGAGACGGCAGGCGACAGCCCTTCGATCGAGTCGACGTCCGGCTTCTCGACCTGGTGCAGGAACTGGCGGGCGTAGGCCGAGAGCGACTCGACGTAGCGGCGCTGCCCTTCGGCGAACAGCGTGTCGAACGCGAGCGAGGACTTGCCGGAACCCGACACGCCGGTGACCACGACCAACTGCTCGCGCGGGATTTCGACCGTGATGTTCTTCAGGTTGTGCTCGCGAGCGCCCCGAACGACGATCTTCTTCCCGCTCACGGCCCGTGCTCCCCGTGCCCGGAAGGGCCCGTGCCCATCCGCTGGCGGCCCCTGAACACCTCGCCGGCCTCCCGATCGAGGGTCTTCTCGCGTTCCCGCTGGCGCTTGTCGTACAACTTCCTGCCCTCGGCCAAGGCCAGCTCGACCTTGATCCGGTTCCCCTTCAAATAGACGGAGAGCGGCACCACCGTCAAGCCCCGGTCGCGGGTGCGCCCGAACAGGCGGTCGATCTCGCGACGGTTCAGAAGCAACCGGCGCGGTCGCTCCAGTTCATGGTTCTCCCGGTTGCCGTGGCTGTAGGCCGATATGTGAGCCTCCAGCAGCCAGGCCTCTTGGTCGCGGAAGGCGACGTAGCTGTCTCGCAACTGGATCTTGCCGCCGCGAATCGACTTGACCTCAGTGCCCAGAAGTTCGATGCCCGCTTCGAAGCACTCCAGCACCCGGTACTCACGCCTCGCCTTTCGGTTCACCGCCAGGGGCAGACTGCCGTCCGGGGACTGTCGGTTGGTGCGCTTGGCCATACGTGTCCATCCCCCGGCATCCTGAGCGGCGCCGGCGCCCGCAGCTTCTTCAGGGACCGGGCGCCGCTCGAGGCCTGCCGGAGTCTACCCCTGCGGCGGGCGGCGCCCCGTGCGGTCGAGGCGCCACAGATGTGTGGCCAATAAGCCACAGATCGAATCGCGAAGACTCACCCGGATGGAAAGCGGTCCATGCCGAAACGGCAAAGAAGTCCTTGCAGACAAAGGGAACCCGAAAGGACGGCCCCCGCGTACCAACGGCTGGCACGATCCGTGCTCCATCAACCCGTTGATGGCCAGAAGTGTCAATGGAGCGAGCCGGGACCGAAGCCGTCCCCCCCGATCCGACAGCACGCGCGACCGGCTCTTCCGGCAGCAGACGATTCGCCGGTCCACCGCCATCTCAGGCGTAGGCATCCACACCGGCAGGGAAACGAATCTGCGGATTCTACCGGCGCCGGCGGGAAGCGGCATCCGTTTCCGCCGCACCGATGCCGGCAACGTCGAGGTCCGGGCCGACATCCAGGACGTCAGTTCCCTCGAGCTGGCCACCACGCTAGGTCGTGACGACGTCACCGTCTCCACGGTGGAGCACCTGCTCGCCGCCGTCTACGCCCTCGGCGTCGACAACCTGATCGTGGAGCTGGACGGCCCCGAAGTGCCCATTCTGGACGGTTCGGCGATGCCCTACCTGCGGCTGCTGCAGGCGGCCGGGATTCGCCAGCAGAACGCCGACCGGCGGATCGTGGCGATGACCTCGGTGCTCGAGGTCAAGCACGGCGACAAGTGGCTGCGGGCTTCGCCCTATCCGGGTCTGCGCCTCGACTACATAATCGATTTCCCGGGCTGCGCCGTCGGACGGCAGCGGCTGCAGATGGAAGTCGACCAACACAGCTTCGAGCGCGAGCTGGCGCCGGCCCGAACGTTCTGCCGCCAGGTGGATGTCGAGCAGATGCAGCGTGCCGGACTGGGTCTCGGCGGCTCGGTCGACAACTGCATCGTGTTCGACGAGAAAGGGGCGGTGAACACCGACCTCCGCTTCGCCGACGAGCCGGTGCGTCACAAGGCGCTCGACGCGGTCGGCGACTTCACCCTGCTCGGCGCGCCGATCTGGGGCCACTTCGAGATCCTGCGCGGCGGCCACCAACTCCACTACGATCTGCTCAAGGAGCTGGCCGCCAATCCGCAGTGCTGGACCTGGATGGTCGGTGAAGAGCTTCCGCCACAAGCGGACCTCCCCCTAGATCCGCAACAGCCTTCGGCCTGGGCGCCGCTCCTGGCCGGTCCACCGCAGTAGCGCCGAAGAGACTGGATGCGCGGGCCTTCCGGCCGGCATCAAGCGCGCAGCGGAGTGCGCGAGCTTTCGCTCCTCCAACGCGATGAGGGCGCGAATCCCCTGAGGCTGGTAGTATCGCCCGCATGAGAGTCCCGTGGGCGGGGCGGCTGATCTGCGCGCTCAGCCTGTCGAGCGTCCTGGGCGCCGACGTACTCGCGGCCCAGCCCCCACGAGAGGGGTCCGCCCGAACCCGCAACCCCGGCATCGCAGCTCTGTCCGTCGTTCCCGACGGCGCCGCGTTGCTGGTCAGCTTCCGCCTCGACCACGCCCTGGACGAACGGACCTGGGAGAAGATCGAGAGCGGTCTGCCAACCGGCTTCACCTACGACATCGAGCTCCAGAGACTGCGCCGGCGCTGGTTCGACAAGCGGGTCGGTGCGATCCGGCTCCAGGTGGTGGCGACGTACAACGCGCTCACCCGGGAGTACCTGGTCAACTTCAAGCGCGACGGCGAACTCTACGCGAGCCGTGTCGTGACCTCGACCGCCGACCTCGAACAGGCGATGACGGTCTTCGAGAAGCTGCCGTCGATCGAGATCGAAGACGATCAGGCGGGACGCTTCGTCCTGAGGGTGCGCGCGGAACTGCGGTCGCGAACCCGTCTCGGTCTGATACCCGACCGGGTCCATACCGCTTGGGCCCAGACCAGGCCCTTCCACTCGTTCCGGCGAGAGGTCCGGGGCCCGGGAGCCGAGTGACGTGACCACAGAGCAGACTGCCCCGCCACGCTCGCTGCGCGAACTGATCAAGAGCAACCGCTTCCTGGTCTGGCTGCTGGTGCTGGCCCTCGCGGTGCCGACGGCCGGCTACTACGCGCTCCAGCGCGGCCGCGAGATCGATCCCACGGTGCTCAACAACAGCATCGTCCTGTTCGCGCTGCGAAACCTGAACGTGGTGCTGATCCTGATCGTCGCGTTCGTTCTCGTCCGCAACCTGACCAAGCTGTGGATCGAGCGGCGGCGGCAGCGTCTCGGCGCCAAGTTCCGCACCAAGCTGATCCTGACCTACATCGGCCTGTCGCTGATTCCCGGACTGGTCCTGTTCGCCTACGCGACCGAACTCCTGCAAGGCTCGATCGACCGCATGTTCCGCACCGACATCGACGACCTGCTGGAACCGGCGAACCAGGTCTCCCAGGCCCTCACCTCCACCCACCAGGACCAGTTGCTGCGCGACGCGGAACGCTTCCTCCGCGACACGGCCGATCTCGACCTCGACGACCCCAGAGGCCGGGGCAGCCTCTTGCGGGCCCTGGGGGAGACGCTGCCCTTGGCCGACCTGGACTACCTGGCCGTGTACCGGGACACGACCTTCCTCTACGCGAGGGTCAACTCCCAGACCCTGTCCGAAATGCCCGAACCGACGCGCGGCATGCTGCTGGAAACGATTCGCACCGGCGCCGGGCGCGCCATAGACCAGGTCTCCGGCAAGGAGGAGCGCCTGATTCTCGCGGCGGCAGCAGCGGACGGCGGCGACGCCGAAGCCACCGTGGCAGTCGCCGGCAGGCTGCTTGACGCCGAACTCGCCGGCAACACGGAGACCCTGATCGGCGCCTACCAGTCGCGCCGGCAACTGCACGCCCAACGCGACGAGATACGGGCCGCGTACTGGCTCCTGTTCCTGACCGTCACCCTGTGCATCCTGCTCGTCTCCTGCTGGGTGGGCCTCTACCTCGCCGGCCGAGTGACCGGACCGATCGAAGCGCTGGCGGCCGGTACCCGGCGCATCGCCGGCGGCGACCTGGAACACCGGGTCGAGGCGGCCGCCGACGATGAGATCCAGGTGCTCGTCGACTCGTTCAACCGGATGACGGACGCGCTCCAGGACTCGAACCGCGATCTGGTCGCCACGAATCGCCGTCTGGACGCCGAGCGCGCCCGGATCGAGGCCGTGCTCGAGAGCGGTCCCGCCGGCGTGTTGTCGCTCGATCGCGACGGGCGGATCCTGACCTGCAACCGCGCCGCGCTCGAGATGTTGGGCCTGCCCGAGGACACAGTCCTCGCCGGCGCACCCCCGGAAGCTCTGAGCGAGCTGCTGCCCGACCGCGGAATCGAAGCTGTGTTCGCCGACCTGCCGGACGCCGCCAGTCCGCGCCGGCCGCCAACGGCGCCGGCGCGTCGGGAGGTCAGCCTGGGCGGCAAGGACGACTGGAAGACGCTGGAGGTGAAGACAAGTCCGCTGCGCGCCCCGAGCGGCAGGGGCGGCTTCGAGCTGCTCGGCCACGTCATTGTGATCGAGGACCTGACCGCCCTGCTCGACGCCCAGAAGGCCGCCACGTGGACCGAGGCGGCGCGGCGCATCGCGCACGAAATCAAGAACCCGTTGACGCCGATCAAGCTCGCCGCGGAACGCATGCAGCGCAAGGCGAAGAAGAACGACAAGAGCCTGGAGGCCGCGATCGAGGAAGGGTCTTCCATCATCGTGCGCGAGGTAGGCAACATGCTGAACCTGGTCGACCAGTTCGCGCGCTACGCACGCATGCGCCGGCCCCAGCCCCGCGACGTCGACGTCGAACGCCTGATCGGCGAGACGGTCGACCTCTATCGCGAACTGAAACCGGGCGTCGAGGTCGAGGCTCACATCGAGGCCGGGGCTGACGGCTTGCACGCCAAACTCGACGCCGACCAGATGCGTTCCGCCCTCGTCAACCTGCTCGACAACGCCATCGCCGCCAGCACCCCGCCCGGACAGGTCACGGTCCGCGCCGGCCGCAGCAACGGCGTCTTCGACCTCTCCGTCAGCGACACCGGCAGCGGCGTGCCCAAGGCGGCGCGCGAGAAGCTGTTCCTGCCTTACTTCTCGACCAAGGGACGCGGCTCGGGGCTCGGTCTCGCTATCGTCCAGCGCATCGTCAGCGACCACAACGGCTCGATTCGGGTCGAGGACAACCAACCACGCGGCACGACCTTCGCGATCGAGCTGCCGCAGGACAGCGGCGCCACCACAACCTGAAGAACGCACCGTGAGCAGAGCGCGCATCCTCGTCGTCGACGACGAGGCCGGCATCCGGCAGACCCTGCGGGGGATCCTCGAGGACGAGGGTCACTTGGTCACCACCGCCGCCGACGCGGTCAGCGGGCGCGCCCTCATGTCGAGCAACGAGTTCGATCTGGTGCTGCTCGACGTGTGGTTGCCCGACCGCGACGGCCTGGACCTGCTCTCGGAGCTTCGGGAAGGGGACTTCGTCACACCCGTCATCGTGATCTCGGGCCACGGCAACATCGACACGGCGGTCAAAGCGATGCGGATCGGCGCCCACGACTTCCTGGAGAAGCCCCTGGCGCTCAACCGGGTGGTCGTCTCGGTGGAGAACGCGCTCGAGCGCAACCGCCTCGAACGAGAGGTCCAGGAACTCTCCAACCGGCTCGATCCGGAACGGCACCTGATCGGCGATTCCGAGCCGATGCGGAAACTGGCGAGTGACCTGGAACTGGCGGCGCGAGCCGAGAGCCGGATCCTGATCACCGGCGAGAACGGAACCGGCAAGGAACTCGTCGCCCGCCGCGTCCACAGCCTTTCACGGCGCAGCAGCCGCGCCTTCGTCGAGGTGAACTGCGCCGCGATCCCGGAGGAACTGATCGAGAGCGAACTCTTCGGGCACGTCAAGGGCGCCTTCACCGGGGCGTCCGGGAACCGTCGCGGACGCTTCGAACAGGCCCACGGGGGCACCCTGTTCCTCGACGAGATCGCGGACATGTCGCTGAACACGCAGGCAAAGGTCCTGCGGGTGCTCGAGGAGCAGCGGTTCGAACGGGTAGGCGGCAGCGAACCGATCGACGTCGACGTGCGGGTGCTGGCCGCCACGAACAAGGACCTGGAGGGAGACGAGCTCCCGGCCGGACGGTTCCGCGAGGATCTCTACTTCCGGCTGGCCGTCATTCCGCTCCACGTGCCGGCCCTGCGCGAGCGGCGCGAGGACATCCCGGCCCTGGTCGACCATTTCCTCAGGCGCTTCGCGGCCGAGGCCGGACGCCGCCCCAAGACCGTCGACGAGCCCGCGCTCGAACGCCTGGTCGCCTACTCCTGGCCGGGCAACGTGCGCGAACTCCGCAACCTGACGGAGCGGCTGATGATCATGGCGCCGGGGGACGCGGTCGGCCTCGCGGATCTGCCGCCTCGGATCCGTGGCGCCGGCGCCATAGCCCCGGTCGAAGACGACTACGCGTCGCTCAAGGAGGCGCGAGAGGCCTTCGAGCGCCTCTACATCGAGCGCCGCCTGGTCGCTGCCGGCGGCAACGTATCTCAGGCCGCCCGGGAGCTCGGGATCGACCGCCGCCACCTCTACCGCAAGCTCCGGGCCTACGGCATCGATCCGGGGCGCGGCCAATGAAGCGAACACTGTGAAGCGGTTCGTCGTCGGCACCGCCGGCCACGTCGACCACGGCAAGACCCGGCTCGTCCAGGCCCTGACCGGTGTCGACTGCGACCGCTGGGAGGAAGAGAAGCGGCGCGGCATCACCATCGACCTCGGCTTCGCGGCGATGATCGAGGACGGCTGGCAGATCGGCTTCGTCGACGTGCCGGGACACGAGCGGTTCGTGCGCAACGCACTCGCGGGACTGGGCGGAATCCAGATGATGGCCCTCGTCGTGGCGGCCGACGAAGGGGTCATGCCCCAGACCCTGGAGCACCTCGCGATCTGCTCGCTGCTCCGGATTCCGGCCGGTGTGGCAGTGCTCTCGAAGACCGACCTGGTGGCCCCGGACCTGCTGGAGCTGGCGCAGTTGGAACTCGAGGAAACGCTCGCCGACACCCCGTTCGCCGAAGCGCCCATCCTGCCCGTCTCGTCCGAGACCGGAGCAGGCCTGGAGGAACTCCGCGAGACCCTGGTCCGTCTCGCCGGCGAGGCCGCGCCGATCGACCGCCACAGCGGGCTACCCGCCCGGCTGCCGATCGACCGCGCCTTTCACCTGAAGGGGCTCGGCGTACTCGTCACCGGCACGCTGTCCAGGGGAGCCGTCACGACCGGCGACGAACTCGATGTCCTGCCGTCCGGCGCCCGCGCCCGGGTGCGCAGCATCGAAGTCCACGGCGAGAGCCGCGAACGGGCGGAGGCCGGCGAACGCACGTCGCTGCAACTCGTCGGTGTCGGTCTGGAAGACATCGCCCGAGGCCACGAGTTGGGCGCACCCGGCGTCTACCGGGCCTCGTCGTCCCTGCTCGTCCGCTGCCGGCTCCTGCCGTCGGCGCCCGAGGCGATCCAGGGGAGCTGCTCGGTGCGGCTCCACGTCATGGCCGCGCAGCGGGTCGGCAAGCTGCGACCGCTGTCACCGGAACGCCTGGAACCGGGCGAGGAGGCGGTGGCCGAGATCCGCCTGGAGGAGCCGCTGGTGGCGATTCGCGGCGACCGCTTCGTGATCCGCCGACCGTCGCCCCAAACCACCCTCGGCGGCGGCGAGGTGCTGGATCCGGCGTGGCGACACCACCGCGGCAGGTCGCTCAGCACGACGATCGACGCCCTCACCGCGGGCACGAGCGACGCCGCCGTGCAGTGGGCGGCCGACGGCCGGGAGGCCGGCCTTGCGACTTCCGAATTCGCGTTGCGCCTGGGGGTCGTCCGCGGCGATGCCGCGAGCGTGCTCACCGGCGCCGCCCAGGAGGGCCTGCTGCTCGAGGCGGGACCCGAACGGTTCGTCAGCGCGGCCACGGTCCGCGACGTGTCGAGCCGCGCCCGCCGGCTGGTCGAGGCGCACTTCGCCGCCGACCGCCTGTCCCGCGGCATGCCCAAGGCCGAACTGGTCCGGCGGCTGCTCGGCGTCCACGCGGCCGACCTCGCCCCCGCCTACCTCAAGTGGGCTGGTCAGGGCGGTTCGGACAAGGCGGTAGCCGTCGAAGGCGAACTCGTCACCCTGCCCGGCCACGCCGGCGAACTGACGGACGTCGAGTCGAAGCTCGCGCAGGCCATCGTCCAGGGATTCGAGAAGCAGGGACTCACCCCGGGATCGCCCGAGGAGCTCTGCCGCAGCATCGGCGCCAAGCCCCAGGTCTTCAACGGCGTGCTCCGCTACCTCGTCGAGCGCGGCAGGCTGGCCCGGCTGCCGAACGGCCTCGTCCTCGCCGCCACCGCCCTCGAGCAGTTCCAGCGCGACCTGCTCGCTACCGGCTGGGACACGTTCACGGTCACCGAGTTCAAGGACCGCTTCGGCCTCACCCGCAAGTGGGCGATCCCGCTGCTCGAGCACCTGGACCGCCAGCGTCTGACGAGGCGTGAGGGCGATCGGCGGCGGGTGCTGCGGCCGCGGGGGTAGGGCTTGCGCCTTCGGGCCAGCCTCTGGTGAATCGAACACCGGGAGCGACCGGTGGGTCACTGCCGGCCCCCCGTCAGCCGCCGCCCCTTCCTTCCAGCGGCGACCAGTCGAGGCCGTGGGTCGCGGCGACCGCCTGGTGGGTCACCTGTCCCTCGACGACGTTGACGCCGGCGGCGAGGGCCGGGTCGCGTTCCGCCGCCGCTCGCCAGCCGCGGTCGGCTATTTCCAAGGCGTAGGCCATCGTCGCGTTGGTCAACGCGTAGGTCGAGGTGTGGGGGACGGCGCCGGGCATGTTCGAGACGCAGTAGTGGATCACCCCTTCTTCGACGTAGCGCGGATCGCGGTGGGTGGTCGGGCGGCTTGTCTCGGCGCAACCGCCCTGGTCGACCGCCACGTCCACCAACGCCGACCCCGACTCCATCCGCGCCAGGTGGGCGCGGGTAACCAGGCGCGGCGTGCGGGCACCCGGAATCAGCACGGAGCAGACGACTAGATCGGCCAAAGCCACCGCGCCCTCGATGTTCGCGTCGTTCGACATCAGTGTCGTCACGTGTCCCTGGACCACGTCGCGCACATAGCTCAGCCGCCGGGGATCGATGTCGAGGATCGTGACGTCGGCGCCAAAGCCGACGCCGACCACACAGGCGTTCAGCCCCACGACACCGGCGCCGATGATCGTGACCCGCCCGCGGCGCACGCCGGAGACCCCGGGCAGCAGCAGCCCCTTGCCGCCGGCCAGCCGCTCGAGCGACGCGGCGCCGGCCTGAATCGACAGCCGCCCGGCCACCTCCGACATCGGCGCCAGCAGCGGCAGCACGCCGTCCGCGAGCTGCACCGTCTCGTAGCCGATGCCCACGACGCCCCGTTCGAGTAGCCGCGCCGTCAACTCCTCGGACGCGGCCAGGTGGAGATACGTGAAGAGGATCTGCCCGCGGCGCATGCACTCGAACTCCGGTTCGAGCGGCTCCTTGACCTTGAGGATCATCTCGGACCGTGCCCAGACCGCATCGGCCTCTTCGACCACCGAAGCGCCCGCCCGCCGGAACGCGTCGTCCGGGATCGCGCTGCCCACGCCCGCGCCGGCCTGAATCGCCACCTCGTGGCCGCGCGCCACGAACGCGCCAACGCCGGACGGTGTGATCGCGACCCGATGCTCGTCCGTCTTGATCTCCGTGGGAATGCCAATCCGCATATCGCCCTCACTTCACATGCCCGGCCGGCCGCGCCACCGGCGACCCCGTCCATCGTGGCACACTAGAACACCGTGCCGGGCGAAGCGAGCATCCGCGGAGGCCAGCCCTTCAACGAACCGATGCTGGTCGAGACGGTGCGCGCGAACGGCCCCCCAAGCTCCAAGGAGGGAGCAAGGCCATGACCAACGTTGACCAGCCATGACCACCATGGACCAGATGTCCTTCGGCGTGGTCCTCCAGCCCGACCCGCCGGTTTCGCGTGTCGTCGAACTCGCGGTCATGGCGGAAGGCCGGGGGTTCGACCACTGCTGGCTCTTCGACTCCCATGTGCTGTGGCCGGAGCCGTTCGTCATCTTCTCCCAGATCCTGGCGAGCACGGAGCGGATGGCGGTCGGGCCGATGGTGACGAACCCGGGCACCCGGGACGTGACCGTGCTCGCGTCGCTGTTCGCGACGCTCGACTCGATGTACCCGGGACGGACGAGGTGCGCGATGGGCAGAGGCGATTCGGCGCTGCGCTACATCGGACGGCGGCCGGCGCCGCTTGGGGCCGTAGTCGACGCGATGGGAGTCATGCGAGCACTGTTCGCGGGCCGCGAGGCGGATTTGGGCGGCACGTCGGTCAGCATCCCGTGGCGGAGCGAGGCGGGTTCGGAACTGCCGATCTGGGTCGCGGCCTACGGCCCGAAGGCGCTTGATGTCGTCGGCCGTCATGCCGACGGTTTCGTGCTGCAACTGGCCGATCCCAAGATCCTTGAGTGGACGCTGCAGGCGGTGCGCGACGCGGCCGAGAACGAGGGCCGCGATCCGGACGCGATCACGGTCTGCGTGGTGGCGCCGGCCTACGTCGGCGACGACCTGGCGCATCAGCGGGACCAGTTGCGCTGGTTCGGCGGCATGGTGGGCAACCACATCCACGACCTGGTCATGCGGTACGGCGAGGATGACTCGAAGGTCCCCGGCGCGCTCGCCGAGTACATTCGCCAGCGTCAGGGGTACGACTACTCCCACCACGGCCGCAGCGGCAATCCGGACACCGAGTTCGTGCCCGACGGCATCATCGACCGCCTGTGCATGCTCGGCCCGGCGGAGGCCCACATCGAGAAGCTGCGGGAGCTGAGGTCGCTGGGCGTCGACCACTTCGCCGTGTACCTGATGCACGACGCCAAGGAAAGCACGCTCGCGGCGTACGGCGACCAGGTGATTCCGGCGCTTACGGGCGGGTAGGGAACAACTACGCCTTCGCGTCGTACCAGTCGGGGCCCGTGCCGACATCGACGATCAGGGGCACGCTCAGGTCGGCGACGCCTTCCATCTCTTCGCGGACGAGCGCCGAGAGATGCTCGATCGCACCGGCCGGCGCCTCGAGCACGAGTTCGTCGTGGACGGTCAGGAGAAGCAGCGCGGCTTCGAGTTCCGCTCGCAGCCGGCGGTCGACGGCGATCATGGCCAGCTTCAGAAGATCCGCGGCCGTGCCCTGGATGCGGGCGTTGACGGCCATCCGGCGCGTGTTCTCCCGCACCGCGCGGTTGCGGCTCTTGATGTCCGGCAGGTACCGGACCCGGCCGTAGAGGGTCTCCACGCGCAACTCCTCCTCCGCCTGCGCCAGCGTCTCCTCGGTGTAGGTGCGCACGCCGGGAAACCGCTCGAAATAGGCGTCGATGAACTTCTGGGCCTCGCCGCGTGCAATGCCCAGGGCACGGGCAAGTCCGAAGGCGCTCATGCCGTAGATGATCCCGAAGTTGATCGTCTTCGACGCCCGCCGCTGCTCGTCGGTGACCAGCGCCGGCGACACGCCGAAGACGGTGGCCGCGGTCGAGCGGTGGATGTCGTCGCCGCGCCGGAAGGCAGAGGTCAACGTCTCGTCGCCCGAGATGTGGGCGAGCACCCGCAGCTCGATCTGGCTGTAGTCGGCGACCAGGAGCAGGTAGTCGTCGCGGGCGCGGAAGGCCCGCCGAACCTCGCGCCCGAGGTCGGTGCGAATGGGGATGTTCTGCAGGTTCGGGTCGTGCGAGGACAGCCGGCCGGTCGCCGCCACTGCCTGGTGGTAGCGGGTGTGGAGGCGGCCGTCCGCCGCGACCAGGTGCGGCAGTGCGTCGACGTAGGTGGACTTGAGCTTGGTCAGCTCGCGGTAGTGCAGCACCTTGGCCGGCAAGTCGAAGCCGCGCTGGGCTAGCTGCTCCAGGACCTCGGCGCCGGTGGAGTAGTTCTTCGTCTTGCGGGTGCGGCCGAGCACCGGCAGCCCCAGCTTCTCGAACAGGATGACGCCGAGCTGCGGCGGCGACAGGATGTTGAACCGCTCCTCGGCGAGGTCGAAGATCTCCTCCGCCAGGTCGCCGGCATCGAGTTCGAGGCGGCGCGACATCTTCGCCAGCACGCCGGAGTCGAGCTCGATGCCCTCCTCCTCCATCGCCGCCAGCACCGGCAGCAGGGGCGCCTCGATCTGTTCGTAGACCTCGCGCGCCCCCGGCGTCTCCGCCCACTGCGGAGCGAGCGCCTCGAGGATCAGAGCGGGCAGCACCGCCTGTTCGGCCGCGTAAACACCGAGACCGGTGTCGTCCCCAAGAGCCGCAGTCGCTTCGCCGAGACCAGCGTCCGCAGGCGTCGTGGCCTTGTAGAACAGGCGGTCGAGGGCAACGGTCGCCAGTCCGAAGCTACGCACCGCGGAGTGGACGAGGTAGGCCATCAGCATCGTGTCGACCAGGCGCGCGGTCACCACCGGCCGGCCCTCCCGGTGCGGACAGAGGCGCACGACCTCTTTCAGGTCGTGTCCGATCAGCTCGATACCGGGGTCGGCGAGCCACGCCCGCAGCTTCGCCGCAACGGCTTCCCGCAGGCCGGGACGCCCGAAGTCCGCGAAGCAGGCCCGGCCAATCGTCGCGGCCCCTTCCCCGTCCGCCTCCGCCGTACCGCCGACCGGCGCGAACGACAGCCCGACCGGCACGCCGCCGCGCCGGAAGACGACGCCGACCGCGATCCGGGGTCCCAGGTCCGACGACGCCGCTTCGAAGGCCTTGACGGTCTGAAGGATGACCGCCGGCTCGATCTCCGGGCCGCCGCTCTCGCCCTCGAGCTCCTTCAGCAGGCTCCAGAACTCGAACTCGCGGCACAGCTCCGCCAGCGCTTCGTAGTCCGGCGCCTCCATCTTGAGCGCCTCGGAATCGAAGGGAACGTCGAGATCCGTGTGGATCGTGACCAGCTCCTTCGACAGCACAGCCATGTCCGCATGCTCCTGCAGGCCTTCGCGGTACGTCTTGCGCTTGAGCTCGGGCGCCGCCTCGAGCAAGGCCTCGACCGTTCCGTACTCCTTGACCAGGGTCTGCGCACCCTTGGCGCCGATCCCCGGCACGCCCGGCACGTTGTCCACCGGATCACCGACCAGGGCGAGGACATCGACCACCTGTTCAGGCGGCACGCCGAAGTCCTTCTCGACCAATGCCGGGTCGTAGGTCTTCTCGCGGCCGGTGTGAAGCATCGACACCCGGTCGCTTACGAGCTGGAACAGGTCCTTGTCGGCGCTGACGATGGTGACGTCGTAACCCGCCTCCTCCGCCTTCTTGCCCAGGGTGCCGAGAACGTCGTCCGCCTCGTAGCGCTCGAGTTCGAGGATCGGGATGCGGAAGGCCTCGATCGCCCGGCGGATCGCCGGCATCTGCGCCTTCAGGTCCTCCGGCATCGGCGCCCGGTTCGCCTTGTATTCCGCGTACGCCTCGGTGCGTATCGTGGCGCGCCCCACGTCCAGCGCGATGCCGAGAAGAGGCGGTTCTTCCTCGCGCATCAGCTTGCGCAGCATGTTGATGAAGCCGTAGATCGCGTTGGTCGGCTCGCCCGCGGAGGTCGACAATCCCCGGATCGCGTAGAACGCGCGAAAGATCGTGGAGTACCCGTCGATCAGGAAGAGGCGCTTGGCAGACACGGCGGCGACTACTCTAGTCCTGTCGGGGCGTAGAATTGCGCCGCCACAGACCGCACAGGTCTCTACAAGCCATGCTCCGCAGACTCCCAGCCCTTCTCGTCCTCGCCGCGCTCGCCGCCACCGGAGCCGCGCGCGCTCAACCGTCCGAAGAGATGGTGCGCCTGCGGAACCTCGGCTACGCCCAACTAGAGAACGAGCGGGCAACCGAGGCCGACACCACCTATCGAGAACTGATCGAGCTTGCGCCCGGGGCGCCGCTCGGCCACGCCAACCTAGGGATAGCGCTGCTACGACAGAATCAGCATGAAGCCGCGCTGGCAGCGATCGGCCGGGCCCTGGAAGTGGGCGGCGACCGCGCCGACCTGCTCTTGATCCGCGCCGACATCCTGCAGTCGACGGGCAGGCGAAACGAGGAGGCCCTTGCCCTCTACCGCCGCGCCGCTCGAGCCGCGCCGGACGATCCGGAAGTGCAGTACGCCCTCCTCCGGCACGCGGAGATCATGAGCGGCCCCGAGGCCGAGACCGATTTCCGCGCCGCGGGCGACCGGCTGCGCGCCCTGCGGCCCGACAACCTGGTGGTCCTACTCCTGGGCGCCGCCGCCGCCCTCGAGGACGGCGACCGCGGTCGCGCGAGCGACGACTACTTGCGGATCCGCGAACTGCTTTGGCAGGCCCAGCCGATCGCCGAAGACCTGCTCGAGGAGGTTCTCGATGCACTGGAGGCAGACGAGCTGGACCGCGCCCGCCGCCCCGCCGCAAGACTCAGGAACGTGCTGCTCCAGACCCCCGGTTGGCGCAGCAGCCATGCCGAGGTCTACACGAACATTCAGGGCATTCCCGTGCAGCACCTTGAGGACGAGGAGCGCGCCGAGGACTTCGGCCCCGCGAGTCCCGCCCGCTTCCAGGCCACCAGGATCGACAACACGCCCACCTCGGGCCGGGCGCTCGAGGTCGCCGACTTCGACGGCGACGACCGGCCCGACATCGCGCGGGTGACGAGCGCCCGCGGCCCGGATGGCGCGGCCTCCGGGCTGGAACCCGGCTTGCGCGGGAACGCGCAAGCCGCGAACCACTCCGTGCGCCCGTCATCGGGGGCACGGATGGAACTGCGCCGGGCGGCAACCGGGTATGCCACGCCAGGCGCCGCCCCCGAAACCGCCGCCCAGGTCCTCGTGGTGGGCGATGCCGACAACGACCGGCGGCTCGACCTGGTCGCGGTCGGCGATCCTCTCGCCATCTGGCAGGTCGACGACGAAGTCGACACGCCGCAGTTCGGTAACGCGAGCGACCGGTTCCTGGCGGGCTCGCTGGCCGTAACTGCCGCCGACCTGATCGATTTCGACAGCGACGGCGACCTCGATCTCGCCGTGGCCCGAGCGGACGGCGTGCCCGATCTACTGAGGAACGTGTCGGGCGAGAAAGTGTTCGAGGGCCCCCTCGAGGCCCTGGGGCGGCAGGCGCTGCCCGCAGTCGAGGCCCGGCGGTTCCACCACCTTAAGGCCACCGACGCAGACCGCGACGGCGACACCGACCTGCTGCTGGCCCACGACGGGGGCGTCCTGTGGCTGGACAATCTCCGCCAGGGCCGGTTCGCGGAGAGAACCCCGCCCGCTCCCGGCCGCGGTCTGCTCGGGAAGCTGATCAGCCTCGTCAGCGCCGACGAGCCGGCGGCGAGCGCCCTGAGCACGGAAGCGCCGGTGCGGGTCGTGCGAACCGCCGACCTCGACCGCGACGGGGTGCCTGAGTTCCTGCTCGCCGGCGATTCGACGGTCATCCTGAGGCGTGATGAAGACGGGGCGCTCGCTCCCTTCCCGCTGGCTGCGGAGTCGGCGCTCCTGCCGGAGGGCGTTACCGACCTGGCGCTGCTCGACGCCGACAACGACGGCCGCCGCGACCTCGCCCTGGTCGCCGACGGCGAGCTGCGGGTGCTCACCCAGACCTCGGACTCGGGCCCGGAGGCGCTCGACTTCCGCCTTGCCCGGGTCACCGGCCTGCCACGCGACGCCGAGTTCACCGCCGTCCAAGCCTCTGACCTCGACGGCGACGGCGACCAGGACCTCGTCGCCGCGGGCGGCACGGGTCTCTACCGGATCGAGAACCTGGACGGCTCGAAGAACAACTGGCTGCGCGTCCGCCTGATCGGCCTCGACGTGGCGAGCCAGAAGAACAACGTCTTCGGCCGCGGCACGACGATCGAAGTCAAGTCGGACCGGGCATACCAGTATTTCGAGGTCGACCGGCCGATCACCCACATCGGGCTCGGCAACCGCCGGCAGCCCGATCTGATCCGCGTCGTGTGGGCCAACGGAGTGCCGCAGAACCGCCTGGAGCCGGGCGAGAACATGACGATCGTCGAGGAGCAGGTGCTCAAGGGCAGTTGTCCGTTCCTCTACACCTGGGACGGCGGGAAAATCACCTTCGTCACTGACCTCTTGTGGGGCGCGCCGCTGGGCATGCCCCTGGCCGAAGGGGTCTGGAACGGCTACGACCCCGACGAACTGGTCCGGGTCGACGGCGCCGCCCCGCGCGACGGCTTCTACGACCTGCGGATCACCGAGGAGTTGTGGGAGGCCGCCTACTTCGACCGCGTGCGCCTGTGGGTGGTCGATCACCGGGAGGACGTGGCGGTAGCCAGCAACCTCAGGATCGTGCCTGGCCGGGGACACATCGGCCGGCCGCCCGACGAAGTGGTGGCCAGCGCCGAAGTCCGTGCGATCGTCCACGCCACGGACGGCCACGGCCGCGACGTCACCGAGCGGGTGAGGGCCCGGGACGAGGTCTACGCCGACGGCTACCGGCGCTCGCGGTACCAGGGCCACGCCGCCGAGCCCTGGACGTTCACCTTCGACCTGGGTGAAGCGCCAGGGGGTCCGATCCGGCTGTGGCTCGACGGCTGGGTGTTCCCGGCCGATGCCAGCCTGAATCTCGCCATCGCCCAGGCGGTGGAGCACGGCGACCTGCAGATGGTCATGACCCGGCTCGAGGTCGAGACCGCGAACGGCTGGCAGACGCTACTCGACCCGATGGGCTTCCCGCCCGGCAAGACGAAGACGATGATCGTCGACACGCCGCCGCTGCCCGCGGGCGCCACGAAGCTGCGGATCGTCACCACCCGCTGGCTGCACTGGGACAGGGTTGCCTGGAGCACGGACCTGAGCGGAACAGGCGACGCCGACGTCGTGGTGCAGGCCCGTCTCGACACCGCCACGGCGGAGCTGGCCTACCGCGGGTTCTCGGCCCTGACCCGGCCCGCACCCAACGGTCCGCACCTGTTCGACTACCAGCGCACGAGCACGGAGTCGCCGTGGCTGCCCTTCCCGGGCCGGTACACGCGCTTCGGCGACGTCCGCGAACTCCTGACCGCCGTCGACGACCGCCAGGTCGTGATCGGCCCCGGCGATGAGATCCGGCTGCGCTTCGATGCCCGCGGCCTGGAGCCCCCCAAGCCCGGCTACACCCGCACCGTGTTCCTGGAGAGCTTCGGCTGGGACAAGGACGCCGACCGCAACACCTGGAAGGCGGACAGCAACCTGCCGCTGCCCTTCCAGGCGATGTCCGGGTATCCCACAGCACCTGGCGAGAGCTATCCCCGGACGCCCGAACTCGACGCCTACCGCGAGCAGTGGCTGACGCGGATCGTAGGGCCGGAGTCCCCGTTCCATGGAGGGACGGCTTCCGGTCGCTCCGTTTCGGCCCGGCCCTAAGCGCGGCAGCAACTGGGTGCGCCGGCGTCCCCGCCGGCCTCCGGTGGTTCTGCCACGCACGCTCCTAGCGCCTCCGACTCCGCTACGCTAACCGACGACCGGCGGCACGCGACCCGCCGCGATCGAAGCACGACGCCTACGGGGAGGGAAGCAGCGTGGCAAACGGCTCCAGCGAACGCGGCAGGTTCGGTCAACTCGGGTTCATCTTCGCCGCCGTCGGCTCGGCGATCGGGCTCGGCAACATCTGGAAGTTCCCGTACATCACGTACGAGAACGGCGGCGGTTCCTTCGTCCTCGTCTACCTCGTCGCGATCGCCCTGATCGGCCTGCCGATCATGATGGCCGAACTCGTGATCGGACGGCGCACCCGCCAGAGTCCGGTCGGCGCCTTCATCAAGGCGGCCAAGAACACGATGGGCGGCCGTGCGTGGGGCGCGGTCGGGGCCCTCGGCGTCACCGGCAGCTTCATCCTGCTCTCCTACTACGCCCTGATCGCCGGCTGGACCGTCTACTACTTCGGCCAGTGCCTGACTTGGTCGTTCCGGGGCTTCGACATGGAGGGTCAGGCGCTGGGAGACGCTTTCGGCGGCTTCCTGGCCAACGGTCCGCTCCAGGTCGGCTTCCACGCCTTCTTCATTGCGGTCACCGTAGGCGTCGTCACGCTGGGCGTTCGCGACGGCATCGAGCGCGTCACCAAGCTCCTGATGCCGGTGCTCGGATCGATCCTGGTCCTGCTCGTCGTCAACTCGTTCTGGAGCCCCGGCTTCGGCGAGGCGATCCGCTTCCTCTTCCATGTCGGCCCGGTCACCGCCGACGGACTGCTCGAGGCGGTGGGCCACGCGTTCTTCACGCTCTCGGTCGGCATGGGCGCGATGCTCACCTATGGCTCCTACATGAGCTCACGGCAGTCGATTGCGAAGAGCGCCGTCGCGATCAGCCTGCTCGACACCCTGATCGCGATCATGGCCTGCATCGTCATGTTCTCGATCATCTTCAGTGTCGGCGCCGCCGAGCGGGCGACCACCTTCGGCAAGAGCGCCACGATCCTGTTCACCACCCTGCCGCGCATGTTCTACGAGATGCCCCTGGGCGTGGTCCTGGCGCCGATGTTCTACCTGCTCGTCGCCTTCGCCGCCCTCACCTCGACCATCTCCCTGCTCGAAACCGTCGCCTCCTACCTGATCGACCGCCGCGGTTTCAGCCGGCGCAACGCCAGCCTCGTCACCGGCGGCGCCATCTTCGCCTTCGGCATCCCCTCCGCGCTTTCGCTCGGCGCCAGTGGCGCCCTCTCCTCCTTCGCGCCTTTCGGCGAGCGCACCGAAGGCTTCTTCGTCACGATGGACTACACCGTGTCGAACTGGATCCTGCCGCTGGGCGGCCTGATGATCGCGGTCTTCATCGGCTGGTTCCTGAGCACCCGCGCGTCACGGGAGGAACTCGCCCAGGGCCACGGCGCCACGCCATGGTATCGGGTGTGGCAAATCCTGCTGAGGTACGTCTGCCCGATCGCGATCCTGTGGATCATCTGGGCCGTGATCGGCGGCCGGTCGTTCGCGTAGAGATCGCTGCCGCTAGCGAGGGTCTGTGGCCGTAGCGGCCAGCGGCACACGTTGCGGACGGCTCAGTCAACCTGCCGCTTCGCGGAAGCGCTCGAACCGCCAATCGAGAAAGTCCGGGTCCGGACGATCCTCGGGCCGGACCGGGCGCCGCAGCCGAGCGCCGTCGAGTCCCTTGAGGCTGTCGAGCAGGGGACCGTCCCGGCCGTCCCGAACCGACCTCGCCACATGGATGCGGCAGTCCGTGTCGACGCCGATCAGATGCGCGTCGAACGCGGTGTGATGGAGGGTCGACATGCAGATGCCGTTGGTCACTGTCGCGGGGCCGTCTTCGGCATCCGGCAGGATGTGCGCCCCCACCAGCAGACGCGACAGCGTCAGTCCGCTGAAGGCGCAGCGATGGCCGTACGCGGACTTCGTCCGGCTGCTGAACCAGGCTTGGTGGTTGCGCTTCTTCCCGGCGACGAGCGAGTAGGACCGCTCCCGCAGCTCGGTGGAGGCACCGCCGGCTTGGGCGGCCTGGATCGAGCTCATCGTCGGGACGAGAGCGTCCGCAGCCGCCAGGAGTACGCGGCCGGTCGCGAAGTCCAGGTCCTCCACCCATACCGGCGAAAGCGGCTCGTACACGGCAGGCGAGACGCCGACGAAGTAGACCAGGGGTGCGCGCCAACGCCGGGCCTCGTCGAGAGCAAGGTTCGTGGAATCCTGCCTGCCGCCGCGGGCGAGGTCGTAGGCAAGCAATCCCGTCCGGTAGTCCGGTTCCCCCACCTGGTCGCGATACCAGATCCGCCGGCCCTCCCGCGGGGCCACCGTCCTGATGCTGAGCGCCGCGCTCATCTGCCTCGGCTTGAAGATGCCCGTGGCGCGCCCCGCGAAGTGGACCTTCTCGCCCCCGAAGCGGAAGCCCCGGTCGATCGCGCTCCAGGGCAGCCGGGGACCGTGCGTCAGGAGGAGCTGGTCCAGCGCAGCGAAGGCGGCCGCTCGAATCGCCTCGTCGGGGTCGGTGTGCATCAGGCCTGGAGTCACCGACTACGGCCGGCTGGTGCCGCGGCGCGCCGAGGCATCGTCCGCGAACACACGACCGTCAGTTGACGCTCTTCATGTCGTCGGTCTCACCGGATCACGAGGGCGGGGCAACACATCCGGTTCAGGTGCCTGGGTTCTCGAATCCGTACTCCACGACGACACCCACTCGTTCATCGCTTTCTCGGAAACGAACGATCCCGCCTCGGCCTCGTCGATCGCCGCACGGATGGCGGCGCGCTTCTCGGCGCAGTTGAGCAGCATCGTCTCAATCGCATCGCCCGCAAGCCGAGAGGCCGACCGTCGCTGCCGCCTCGCCTCGACCTCGAGGTTTCTCATGAGACTCGCGTCGATTCGCAGGCTGGCGCGTTCCATGGCCATGGCGTCGATCTCCAATCAGGAAGCGGCTCTACGTCAGGCCGCCGGTGTATGAACATCGTATGACGAGAACTCCGCACCTGGCTCCTAATTCCGGATCCGACCTGCAAGCCAGGGCAGGAATTCCTCATCGATTCGCGCCTCGACCGTGAGTTCCAGTAGCGGCGGCGCCCCTTCCGGCAGCCGGCCGCGCAGCTTGACCGCGTCCTTGGAGGTCGTGAGGACACCGTCGCAGCGGTGCCGGGCGCAGGCAGCTTCCACCGTGCGCAGCGACCGCTGCGGGTAACGGTGGTGGTCGGGGAAGCGGAGGTGGTGCACGTACTCCAGGCCGACACCGGCCGCGGTGCGGGCGACGCGCTCGGGGCGGGCGACGCCGGTGACCAGCAGGGGGCGGCTGGGTAACGGACCGCCTACGACTTCGCCCCGAAGCGTCGAGGTGAACACCGTGCCGGCGAAACCGTGTCGCCGCAGGGTCGGCTCGAAGTCGGCCGGCGGTTCGTCGCCGGCTTCGAGGCCGGTGAGCACCGCGGCGTCGGCCAGGCGCACCATGTTCAGGGGCTCGCGCAGGCGGCCGCCAGGGAACAGCCGGCCGCCGGCGAACGGGTCTGAAGCCGGGAAGGTCAGGATCTCGATGTCGCGGCGTACACGGACATGGGAGAAGCCGTCGTCGAGGACGAAGACGTCGATGGCCGGATCGCGGCTGAGCGCGAGGGCGGCGGCCGCGCGGCGGTCGGCGCCGACGACGACGGCAACGCCCGGCGCCTGCTCGGCGATCATCAGCGGCTCGTCGCCGGCCTCCTCGACGGTGATCAGGGGGCCGTCGCCCAGACTGACGACGAGCGGCGCTCTGCCCCGCCGGCGGTAGCCGCGCGAGAGGACCGCCACGCGGAGACCGGGCCCGGAGAGGCCCGTATCGCTCAGACCCCGCGCGGCGGCGATCACCGTCGGTGTCTTGCCGCTGCCGCCCCAGTGCAGGTTGCCGACGCTCACCGTGGGTCGCCCCAGACTCTCGGAGCGGGTCTCCCAGTAGCGTCGCCGCCGGCCGTGCGCCCAGCCGTAGAACCGCTGCCAGGAACTGGGCGTCCCCATCATCCCAGGTCCACCAGTTCGCCGAGCAGTTGGACCGACCGCTTGACCGCGCCGCGGTTCCGGTCGACGATCTCGAGCCCGCGCCGACCCTTCTCAGCCGCCTCGCCAGGCCCGTCCAGCAGGCGCCGCCAGGCCGACGTGAGGGCCTCGCCGTCCCGGACCACGGCCAGGGCTCCCGCGGCCTTGAAGTCGTCGGCCATGCGCCGGAAGTTCTCCATCGATGGGCCGACGATTACCGGTACGCCGAAGCGGGCGGCTTCGATCGGATTGTGTCCGCCCGTCGGAACCAGCGAGCCGCCGATGAAGGCCGCGGAGGCCAGCCGGTAGACGGAGGCGAGTTCTCCCAGAGAGTCGAGCAGCACGACGCGAACCGGCGCCGCCTGGGTCTCACCCATTCCCGCCGACTGCATGCGGCTCCGTCGCAGTGCCGGCAGGGAGCGCTCCTCGATCTCGCCCCAGACTTCGTCGAAACGCTCCGGATGGCGGGGCGCAAGAACCAGCATCGCCTCGCGCCCCAGCCGCTCGAAGGCATCCAGGACGATTCCTTCCTCGCCGGACATGGTCGAGCCGACCACCAGAATCGGCCGGTCCGCGGCGAGCCGGCGCAGGGTCCGTTCCAGGCCGGCGACCGGCGCCGGTTCTGGAGTGTCGAACTTCAGGTTGCCGGTCAGCGATACCGTCTGGCCCGAAGCGCCCAGGCCCCGTAGCCGATCCTCATCCTGAGGACTCTGGGCGCCGAAGCGGCTGACCGGATCGAGCAGCGTCCGCCGACAAAGACGCCCCGCGCGCCTCATGCGGACGAAGCTGCGGTCGCTGACGCGGGCGTTGAGTACGGCCACCGGGATCCGGCGCCGGCCGCAGCTCCGCAGCACGAGCGGCCAGAGTTCGCTCTCGAGCAGCACCAGGGCTCGCGGCGAGTACCGGTCGAGGAACCGCGACACCAGAGGATCGAGGTCGAACGGCAGGTAGGTGACGACGACACTGCGGCCATCGCGCGCCAGCGGCATGAACAGCTTCTTCGCCGCCGCCTGACCGGTGGGCGTGACGGTCGTGACCAGCAAGTCGAGGTCCGCCGGCAGGGCCGGGGCCAGGGTCGCCGCGACCGCGGTCTCGCCGACGGAAGCGGCGTGGAGCCAGAGCGGCCGCACCCCTCGGGCCTCCGGCAGCCGGCCGAGACGGGCCGGCAGGGTGTCCAGATAGTGGCGACCTCGCCGGGCCAACAGCACCGGCGCCGCCACGCCCAGGCCTGCCGCCATCGCGAGCTGGTATAGGAACCACATGCTTTAGGGCGCGGCCGGAGGAGGCGTCTGATCAGGACCGCACCGGTCCGGGAGTATAATTCGGCTGCCTCCAGCCGTCGTGGCCACCGGGCGGTGGGCGTTCCAGGTTCCCGCGCAGTCTTTGGACGCTTTGCTCCGGGCCTCCGTATCAACAGCGAGGCATGAGATCCACGCAAGTCATCCGCATGGAACCGCCACGCGAAGATCCTCCACGGAGCGGTCTGACGATCGCCTACTCGCGTCGTCAGCGCAAGGTGGCGTGGTCCGAGGCGTCCGATCTCGAACTGCTGGAGGGCATGCGCAGTGACGACGAACTCGCGCTCGATGAGTTGATGCGTCGCAAAGGACGCCAGTTGTTGCACATGGCGACCAGCATGGTGGGCGACCGGGAGGACGCGCGCGACATCGTGCAGATCGCCTTCCTGCGAATCTGGGACTCACGTCATCGCTTCGACCAACACTACAGCCCGAACACCTGGATCTACCGCATCGTCTCCAACCTGGCGATCGACCACCTGCGCTCCCGCTCGTCCCGCGTCCGCTCGCTGCAGGGCTTCCACTTGCAGCACGAGCACCAGAGCGGCGAGGCCTTTGCACGGCAGCTCGAGAACCTGTCCGAACGGGAGATCCGGTCCGTGTTCCAGGAACTGGCGTCGACGCTGAGCGACAAGCAGCGCGCGGTCTTCGTGCTGCGTGAGATGGAGGGGCTGACGGGCAAGGAAATCGCTCGCATCCTCGGCATCCGCCCCTCTACCGTCCGCAACCATCTGTTCAACAGCCGCCGGCAACTCCGCAAGGAACTGCTGAAGCGGTACCCCGAATACGCCCGGAACGCCGGGGTCGAGGAACGCTCATGACCACAGCCTGCCCGGCTTGGGCCGCGCTCGTACGCGAGCGAGAGCACGCCGAACGGAGCCCCAGCGTCGGCGCCGCTGCCGTGGACCGCGCGTGGGAAGACGCCCTCCGCCACCGAGAGGATTGCGGACACTGCCGCGCGGTCTCGCTCCAGGTCGATCCGCTGCTCCTCTTCAGTAGTGAATTCGCCGGTGCTCGGGACCGGACCGATGTGGCCCACGAGGTCGACGAACTCCGCAAGCGGGTCGGGCTCGAACTCGAGGGGCGGGCAACGGAAAGGCGCCTCAACGCGGCGCGGACCGCCCGCCGCCGGATGCCGATCGCGTCGGTGCTGGCAGCGGGCGCTGCTGCCGCGGCGCTCGGCCTGAGTCTCCTGCTATGGCCGGTAACCGCGCCGCCGGCCAGCGATGTCCTGGGTTCCGAGCTGAGCCTTCCGGCCCACGTCGCCATGGCCCCGCTCGTCGAGCCGCTCGGCGACGAGCCGATGGGTGTGTTGCAACTTCCCGGCAACGGTCTCGCCTCCAGCCTCGATGTGGTCCTCGTGGTCACGGAGATCGCGCCATGACGACCGCGCCTTTCGCGGGTGCTCGAATCGTCCTGGCCGTGGCCGCCCTGCCGCTGCTCGGGGTCTCCGTCGCCGCGCAGCAGGAGGCCGAAACGCAGATCCGCCATGCGTTCACGCTCCAGCACCAGCGTGCCGACGACGCCCTGGAGTGGATGCAAGGCGAGATGTCGCCTCGTGGCACGATCGAACTGCAACGCGCGACGAACACCCTCGTGCTGCGGGACGCAAGCAGCGTCCTCGAGCATCTGGTGGCTCTGCTGCGGGACTTCGACCACCCCCGCCGTCAGATCGAGTTCGAGATCTTCATTCTCGAAGCGTCGCGCCGCGGCAGCGGCGATCCGCGATCCGAACTGCCCGCGCAGCTCATCGACGAGTTGGGCAACTGGCTGGCTTTCACCAGCTATCGGCAGCTCGGCAAGGGCGACTTCGAGGCCATGGAGGGGGAGGACGTCCGGTTCGAGATCGGCACCGAGTTCAGGCTCGGCTTCCGGGTAGGCACCGTGCTGCTCGACCGCCGGCTGAAGCTCTACGGCGTCGAGATCGAGCGCAGCCGCGGCGATGCTCTGGACGAGGGCGTCTTCAGCGCCCATCTGAACGTCTGGGTCGGCAAGCCCCTGGTGCTGGTCGTGCCGTACCGTGGCTCCAGCTCCAGCGGCCTCGTGGTCGCAGTAACTGTCCAGCTATCCCAGGACGACGACAGCCTGGGCGCCGGCGAATAGGGCCGTTTGATCATGCAGTTCGTCTGCCGGCTGGGCACTGCCGACGGTCGCATCGTCGAGCAGATCTGCGAGGCTCCGGATCTCCGTAGCGCGCGGCGCGAGATCGAGCGCCGCGGGCTCCACGTCTTCGAGATCAGGCAACGCGGCCTGCAGCACATGCTGGGATCGCTGCTGGGACAAGCCTCGACGACCGGGCAGGGCAGCTCGCGCAAGACGATCCCCGGCCCGGACTTTCTGGTCTTCAATCAGCAGTTGGCCGGCCTGCTCGGCGCCGGACTGCCTCTGCTCCAGTGCCTGGAGCTGATGCACGAACGGCAGCGCAACGCCGCGTTCAAGGAAGCGCTGGGCGAGATCAAGGACCGGGTCGAGAGCGGCGAAGAACTCTCCGAGGCGTTCGCCGCCACCGGCGGCGCTTTCCCGCCGATCTACGCGTCGATGCTCAAGGCCGGCGAGCAGAGCGGCGGGCTGGAGCGGGTGATCCGCCGCTACGTGCGGCAGCTCAAGCTGGTCACCAGTTCCCGCAAGCGCGTGGTCAGCGCGCTCTTCTACCCCGCGTTGCTGGTCTGCCTGTCGGTCGGCATCGTGGCGGTGATGATGTTCTTCGTCATGCCGCGCTTCGAGGAGTTCTACCGGGCCCTCGACCTCGACCTCCCCTGGCTTACGCAGACGCTGCTCGGCTTGTCCCAACTGCTGCGCAATCCGACCACCCTGGTCTTCCTGGCCGCAGCGGCGACCGGCGGTTGGGCCGCCTGGAGAGTGGGACAGAGCGGTCGTCTCGGCGCCATGGTCGACCGCCTGAAGCTGCGGCTCCCGATCATCGGACCGATCCTCCACCGCTTCGCGCTGTCCGAGTTCTGCCGCTCCCTGGCCACCCTGCTGCACGGCGGCCTGCCGTTGTCCGCGGCGATCGACACCGCGGCCTCGGCAGTCACGAACCGGTTCCTGCATCGCCGTGCAGCGACGCTCGGTCCGCGGATCCGCGAGGGTGCGCCCTTTCACGTGGCGCTCGAGGAATCCGAGGTGTTCACCGATCTCGCCATCGACATGGTCAAGGTCGGTGAGGCGACCGGGGCGTTGGACGAAATGGTGAACAGCGTCTCCGACTTTCTCGACGAGGACATCGAGACCCGCACCGAGCGGCTGCTCTCCCTGATCGAGCCGCTGATGCTGGTGGTCATGGGCTTCACCATCGCGCTGCTCGTCCTTTCCATGTATCTGCCGCTGTTCAGCGTGCTCGGACAGGTGCAGGGCTGATGGTCATCCAGGACGAGACAGTCGCGGCGCGGAACCGGCGCCTCATCTCGGAAGGCGTCTCGAACCTCGAGGGCCTGCACCTGGCGAGCGATGAGGACGGCCGGCTCGCCCGCGAACGGGCCGAGGCAGCCCGGATCGCGGCGCGGTTCGGCCTGGAAGTCGCCGACCTCGAGAACTTCCGGATCGACAACGACCTCTTCCGTCACATCCCGTTCGACCTGATGCTGCGCTACGGCTTCATCCCCGAGCGCCAGTTGGAGGGCCGCCTCGCGGTCGTGATCGCCGATCCAACGGACGTGGTCAAGCTGGACGAGCTGGAGTTGCAACTGGGCCAGCCGCTGGAGGCCCGGGTCGGCGCCCGCACCGAGATCGAGGACCTGCTGCAGAAGTCCGAGAGCGCGCAGCGGGTCCTGGACGAGGCGACCGAGGACTTCAAGATACAACTCGTCCAGGAGGACGAGGACAGCGGCGAAGTGCTCTCGATCGACCGCATCTCGTCCGATCAGAGCCCGATCATCAAGCTGGTCGACTCCACCCTCTTCAACGCGATCCAGCGGCGCGCGTCGGACATCCACATCGAGACGCGCGAACACGAAGTGATCATCAAGTACCGCATCGACGGGGTGCTGTACCAGGCAATGGAACCGATCGACCGCCGCCACCATCAGACCATCGTCAGCCGCATCAAGGTCATGTCGGAACTCGACATCGCCGAGAAGCGGATCCCGCAGGACGGGCGTTTCAAGGTCCGGGTCAGCGGTCGCACGATCGACTTCCGGGTCTCCGTGATGCCTTCCGTCCACGGCGAGGACTGCGTCATCCGCATCCTGGACAAGGAGTCGATGAACCAGGAGTTCAAGACCCTGCGGCTCGATGTCCTCGGCCTGGACGACGACACGATCGCGAAGCTCCGCAAGTTCATCCGCGAGCCCTACGGCATGGTGCTGGTCACCGGCCCGACCGGGTCTGGAAAGACGACCACCCTCTACGGCTGTCTGTCCGAGATCCAGTCGAGCGAGGACAAGATCATCACGATCGAGGATCCGGTCGAGTACCAGCTCGACGGGATCACCCAGATTCCGGTCAACGAGAAGAAGGGCTTGACCTTTGCGCGTGGGCTCCGGTCCATCCTCCGCCACGATCCGGACAAGATCATGGTCGGGGAGATCCGCGACGAGGAGACGGCCCAGATCGCGATCCAGTCCGCACTCACCGGCCACCTGGTGTTCACGACCGTCCACGCGAACAACGTGGTCGACGTTCTCGGCCGGTTCCTGAACATGAACGTCGACCTGTACAACTTCGTGGCGGCGTTGAACTGCATTCTCGCCCAGCGGTTGGTCCGCCGCATTTGCGAACACTGCCGGGAGCCGCTTCAGGCCGATGACGCGCTCCTCGAGGAGAGCGGTCTTGAGCGGTCCGACATTGCGGGATGGCAACTCTTCGAAGGCCGGGGCTGCATGGAGTGCAACGGCACCGGTTTCTTCGGGCGAATGGCGGTGTCGGAACTGCTCGATCTCTCCGACTCCATCCGCGAACTGATCCTCGACCGCCGCCCCGCCTCCGAGATCCGCCGCGCCGCGGCAGCGGAAGGCATGCGTTTCCTGCGCCAGAGCGCGCTTGCGAAGGTCCGTGAAGGAGTGACGACCCTCCGTGAAATCAACAAAGTTACCTTTGTGGATTGAACGCCTGGTCGGCCTCGACGACCCTCGAGGACCGGCGTCGGTGTTCCTGCTCGACGAGCGCGAACTCGTCCTGGCGCACTTCCTGCGCCAGGACGGATCGGCTCCTGAGCTGAAGGCCGTCCGACGACGGGAACTGCCGGCCGACACCTTCCAGGACGGCGCGCTGGGCGGACCGCTGCGGGAGCCTGCCCAGTTCCACGAAGTGGTCGCCGAGCTTCAGCAGGCCGCCGACACCGCCATTGGAGAGCCGGTCGCCCGCGCCGCCCTGGTCCTCCCCGACCGCTGGCTCCGGCTCACCTTCGCTGAACTCGAAGAGGTGCCCAGGAAGCCGAACCTGCGGGAGGAGACCCTGCGCTTCAAGCTCCGCAAACAGGTACCTTTCCGGGTCGAGGAACTCCGTGTACGCGGCAGGCGGATCGGCGCAGCCGGCAACGGCGCGACCCGCTTCCTGATCGGTTTCGGCGTCGAACACATCCTGACCGAGATCGAAGACTCGTTCAGGGGCGCCGGAATCCACATCGGCACGATCACCAACGAGAGCCTGAGTGCCGCCGACGGCATCGCTCGGCTTCAGGGCGACTCGGGCCCCTTCCTGCTCCTTATCGCCCATCGCGACGGCTACTCCCTGCTCGCCCACGCGGACGAGGGTCCAACTCTCTTCCGATACAAGAGCATCGACCCGGACCTGGCGTCCTCCGTCGCCTCCAACCTGGCGGTGCGCGACCTGCGATTGACCAGAAGCTTCATCGAGGAGCGCGAGCTGTTCGGCGCCGAGCGCACCCTGCCCGGGAACGTCCTGATGCTGGCCGCCGAAGAGGCTCGCGGCGTTTGGTGTGACCGGCTCGAAGAGGGTTTGGGCCTGCCAGCCAGGATTCTCGACGGCAATGGGAACCTCGGCGCCGGACCCGCGGCCCCGGACATCGGCGTACAACAGGCGCTGCCGATGCTCGGCGCGTCACTGACGGTGAGGACATGAAGAACGCCTTCAACCTGGCCGCCCGCCCGTTCGTCAACCGCCGCCCGTGGCGGCGCTTGACCGCGCTTCTGTGGGCGCTCGGGATGGCCCTGTTGGCACTCAACGCGGTGCTGTACTGGGGCTATCTCACCGGCTCCGCCGATGCTCGGGCCGAACTCGCCGAGCTGCGCCGGCAGCTTGCCGCCGATGGCGCCGAACTGGACCGGTTGGGTTCGGATCTCGCGCGCCTCGATGTCCAGTCCCAGAACCGTGAAGTCGCGTTCCTGAACGAGCGCATCGCGGATCGGCGGTTCCCCTGGGGTCGGCTGTTCACCGATGTCGAGCAGGTGCTGCCATGGAACACGCGGCTGCGCAGCCTCGCGCCCCAGCCGAGCGAGAGGAACCGCAGACGGCGAACGGAGCCCGGTCAGAACGATGAGGCGCGCGTGATGCTCGACATCAGTGGCGAAGCCCAGGATGACGAGGGCCTGCACGAACTGATCGACTCCCTGTTCGAACACCCGTCGTTCCACAGTCCGAAGCTGCGGCACGAGAGCCGGAAGGACTCCGGCCCGCTGGACTTCACGATCGCCGTCGCCTACACGCCGGGATCCGCCGCAGGCGAGCCCGAATCCTCTGCCGACACCGCAGCCACCGGAGCGGCGGCAGCGCCGAGGGAGGGACAGCCATGAGCCGCCGGCGGGTATGGCGCCTGCGCATCTGGTTCTGGGTCGGTGTCGGCCTGTGCGTGATCAACGCGGTCCTGCTGTCGACCTACCGCGGCGTCTACGCGGGCCGCTTCCAGGCGCTGGAGGAGGAGATCGCCGAAGTGCGCAACCTGCGCACCCGCGCGACCCAGGAGGTGGCCCGCCGCGAAGGCCAGGTGGCGACGGTCGAAGCGACGCGCAGCCGGGTGGAGGGCCTCTACCGCGAGGGCTTTGCCACCGAACGGGAACGCGTGACCGACCTCATCCGGGAAGTCAAGGAACTCGCCAACCGCTCCGGGCTCCACCCGGGCTCGATCTCCTACCCCGAGGAGCGGCTGGAGCAGTACGGGCTGGTCGAGAAGTCGCTCGTGTTCACGGTCGAAGGGAACTACACCCAGTTGCGGCGCCTGATCAACCAACTCGAGATGACGGACACGTTCGTCGCCCTCGAATCGATCAGCCTGAGCGAAGCGAATCCGAACCTGCGCATTGACCTGCGTCTGTCGACCCTGTTCTCCGATGGCGAGCCCGGAGCGGCAGCCCAGGAGGCGGGAACATGAGCGCCGCTCAAGACAGTTCGAACCGGCCGCGGCCCCTGCTGCTGGTCCTGCTCGCGGTCGTCGCGGTGGTCGCCGGTTGGCGCTATCTGCCCTCGTTCGGCGGTGGACCCGGCTTCACCCACACCACCTCTGCCGTTCTGCAATCGTCGTCGATCGAGGTAGTGGAGCTGTCCGCGCACACGCTGGACCAACCGCCGCCGGAGGGCATGGCGACGCGCGACCCCTGGTCGTTCGGCAGCCGGCCGGCGCCCGAGCGGGTCATTCCCGAAACGACGCTTCCCGAGCCCGAGCAGCAACCCGTTCAGCCCGTCGTCCTGGAGAAACCGAAGCCGGTGCCCCCGGCGCCGAAGCCGGTCGGCCCGCGGCCTCCCGCGGTCGACATCGTCTACCTCGGCACCTTGGGCCGCGACGACGATCCGGTCGCCGTGTTCTCGGACGGTACGGAGATCTACAACGCGCTCGAGGGCGACCTGGTCAAGGACCAGTTCGAAGTACAACGAATCGGCTACGAGTCGGTCGATCTGGTGTTCGTGGGCTTCCCCGACGAACCGGCGGTGCGACTGGCAATCGGCGGACGACCGAACGGCTAGCGCCGCCAAGTGCCTCACGGGGCCGTTCTACGGCGCAGACTCCTAGAAGGACTTCAAGGACATGGAACAACGAAACGGAAAACGGCTGCGCGCTCTGGCGCTCGCTCTCTTGCTTCTGGTGGCCTTCGCCTCCTGTAGCGGCTACCGGAGCTTCCGCGAAGCGCAATACGCGGAAGTCGCGGGCGACTGGGACGCCGCCGTTCTCCACTACATGGAATTGGTCACGACCGATCCCGCGGACCTCCGCTACCGGGCCGGTCTGCTGCGCGCCAAGACCCAGGCCGCCCATGCCCACTTCGAGCAGGGGAGGAAGCTGCAGGAGGCCGGCCGCAACCGGGACGCACTGCTGGAGATACAGCGCGCCGTGCAGCTCGACCCGACGAACCAGTACGCCCTCACCGAGCTGGAGAAGATCCGGACCCGGATCGAGAGCAGCGACCGCGGGCCTAAGACCATCTCCCAGCTCAAGGAGGATGCCCGCGGCGCCGAGCCGATGCCGCCGGTCTTGAGTCCGCGTTCCGACGAACCGATCACCTTCGACTTCCCGGACGCGACCTTCATGGAGATCTACCGCGCGATCGGGCAGGCCTTCGGGTTCAACATCGTGTTCGATCCCCGCCTGCGGGATGCACCGCTCGCCGGCCCCATCGAGCTGCGGGAGGTGACCGCGCTGGAGGGTCTCGAGATCCTGATGCAGAGCCTGGGGCACTTCTACAAGGTGCTCGATGAACAGACGATCATGATCCTGCAGAACACGCCGGCGAATCGCCAGGCGTACGAGGACCGCATCATCCAGACCTTCTTCCTTTCGAACTCGGACGTGAAGGACGTGATGACCATTCTGCGCAGCCTGCTTGCGACCCGGTTCATCGCCGCGAACGAAAGGCTGAACGCGATCGTCATGATGGACAGCGTCGAGAAGGTCAAGGTCGCGGAGCGGATCATCGAGCAGAGCGACAAGGCGAAGGCCGAGGTCGTCATCGACGTCGAGCTGCTGGAGATCAACACCACGAAGCTCCAGGACCTGGGCCTTCGGCTGACCGCGGACAACCTGGGCATCAGCCTCGACATCGGCGGCGAGGACGTACCGCTCAGGATGTCGGACGTCGCATCGCTGAATCAGAACAACTGGGTGCTCACCGTGCCCGGTTTCCTGTTCGACTTCGTGAAGAGATCCACGGACGCGCAGACGCTGGCCAAGCCGCAGGTCCGCATCACCGAGGGCGAAGAGAGTTCGTTCTCGATCGGCGACAGGGTCCCGATCCCGGTGACCAGCTTCAACACCGCGAACACCGCGGGCAGCAACGTGGTGCCCATCACGTCCTACCAGTACCAGAACGTGGGCATCCAGGTGGACATCACACCCCGCGTCCACCACAACGAAGAGATTTCGCTGGACCTGGAGATCGAGGTCAGCGACCTGAGCGGCCAAATCGGCGACCAGCCGATCATCGGCAGCCGCAACATCAAGACCAGCATTCGCCTGCGGGACGGCGAGACGAACTTCCTGGCCGGCCTGATCCGCACCAACGAGTCGAACACGCAGGACGGGATCCCCGGACTGTCGGATATCCCGGTGCTCGGCCGCCTGTTCTCCAAGAAGAGGAGCGACAACAGGCGCACCGACATCGTGCTGACCTTGACGCCGCACATCATCCGCCGGGCGGACATCAGGGAGGAGGACCTGGCGCCGATCTGGGTCGGCACCGAGCAGAACGTCGTCTTCCGGGGCTCGAGTCCCCGGATCGACTCCGGGATCGACGGTCCGTTCGACGAGCCGGCCGATGAGAGCGACGAGACGCGGCAGCAACTGGAGGAGCGGCTGCCGCCGGGTCTGCGCGACGCGGAGCCCGGAGGCGACACGGGCGAGCAAGGAGACGACCAACCCCCTCTGGGCGTCGAGCTCGTCCCGCCGCCGAGCAGCCCGCTCCAGAACGCCGGCCTGCTCGACAGGCCGCCCGCGATCGTTCCAGCCTTTTTCCAGCCGTCTTCCGCGCGGACCGATCCCGCGATCGAGCTGTCCTTCGCGCCCCAGGCGCTGCGCGCGACGGTCGGTGACAGCGTCGAAGTACGCATGGACATCAGGGCCCGCGCTCCCCTCTCCCACCTGCCGCTGCGGCTGCGCTACGACCCGGAGCGGATCGAGGTCACCGCGGTCAGGGCCGCGTCCTTCCTGGGCGACGAGAGCGAGATCTCCCTGATGACCGACAGCTCGACACCCGGCACGGTGATCGTCGGCCTCAGCCGGCTGGGCGATCAGGCGGGTGTGGCCGGGCGAGGCCACCTGCTGGCTCTCGAAGTGCGGGCGGTCGGTCCCGGCAGGGCAACGATCGCGGTCGAGCAGGCGAAGCCAAGCGGTCCCGAACTCGAAGCGCTGCCGGCGCCGGTCGTGCGTCCGCTGGAGATCGAGATCCAGAAGGCCGGGCCGCCGGACCGAGGCGAACCGGAGACCGTCGCTTGAACCTGACGACCCCAGGCCGCGGAGGACGACGAGCCGGGTACACCCTGGTCGAACTGATCACGGTGTGCGCCGTGATGCTGACGCTGGCGGCCGTCGCACTGCCAACCGCCACCTACACGAACAAACGGATCAAGGAGGCCGAGCTCCGGGCGCACCTGCGCACGATGCGCAATGCGGTCGACGAGCACAAGCGCTACAGTGATGTCGGCCTGATTCCGATCGAGATTGGAACCGACGGCTATCCGAGTGAACTCGAGATCCTGATCGAGCCGATCCAGTTGATCGGCCAGGCCGACGGCGAGATCCGTTTCCTGCGCCGCATTCCGGTCGACCCGATGACCGGCGAGGCGGAGTGGGGGCTGCGGAGTTACCAGGACGATCCGGACGAGACGAACTGGGGCAGAGAGAACGTCTACGATGTCTACTCCCTCTCCGACGGCGTCGGTCTGAACCGCGTTCCATACCAGGAGTGGTGACATGAACCGAAGAATCATGGGCCAACGCGGCATGTCCCTGCTGGAGCTGATCATCGTCATGGCGATCATCGGCATCCTTGCCGCCGTCGCGGTGCCCCTGCTGAAGAACGCGCCGAGACGGGCGCAGGAGGCGACGCTGAAGCAGAACCTCCGGGTCATGCGCGACGCCATCGACCAGCACTACGCGGACAAGGGGCACTACCCACCGAGCCTCCAGGCCCTTGTCGACGAGGAGTACCTGCGCGCGATCCCGCTGGACCCGGTCACCCGCAGCACCGACACCTGGGTGGAAGTCCTCGCCGAGTTCCCCGCCCTCTCCGACGAGGACCCCTGGGCTGAGACCGACCTCTCACCCTTCGGCGATCCCGGCATCGAGGACGTTCACTCCGGTTCGGAGGAAAACGCGCTGCAAGGCGGGGCCTATGCCGACTGGTGACCAGGCTTCTGGTGGCCCAAGCTCCGCGGACCGATCCTCCCAGGCCGGCTACAACCTCGTTGTGCTCGCCGTCCTGATCACGGTGATGAACATCGCGGTCGCGGCCGCCCTGCCCTACTGGAGCAGTTGGGCCAAGCGGCAGAAGGAAGCGGAGCTGATCTTCCGCGGACTCCAGTACGCCGAAGCGATCCGCCTGTTCAGGGTCCGCCAGGGACGCCTGCCGACGGCACTCGAGGAACTCATCGAGGTCGAACCGCGGGTCATCCGGCAGTTGTGGCCCAACCCGATGGACGAGGAGGGCCGCTGGGGCCTGCTGATGCAGGGGTCTCCGAGCAACGCCGGCCAGCAAGGAGACCGCCGAGCCGGGAGGGCCGGAGCGACCAATGCCGGTGCGGCCGGCAGCGCCGGCAGCGCCGGCGGCAGCGGGCTGACCGCCGTACCGCCTCCGAACGAAGAGGAGGGCGAAGGACCGACAATCGGACCGATCCTGGGCGTCTACAGCGCCACGCCCGGACCCTCGATGCGCATCTGGAACGGCCAGCAGGACGTTGGAGACTGGCACTTCACCAGCGAGCTGATTCAGCTCAGGCCCGGCAACGTCACCGACGGCCGCCCGCCGCCGCGGCTGACCAGCGAGTGGATCGGCAAGCCCTTCCCGCCCGGCCTGCTCGAGGCCGGCAGGGTCCAGGACGGGGCGGCACCGGAAGAACGCGACCGGGGGCGCAACCGGAGGCGCAACCGGGGACGCAACGATTGACCCGGCGACCCGCGGCGCGGGAAGCACCCGACCGGCCGACTGAAGAACGCCAGCCAGACACTCCCCCCGTCACCATCGCCATCCGCAAGCTTCCGCACTCGGCCGGCCTGCCGGAGCGCGCCTCGACCGGCAGCGCCGGGTACGACCTGCGCGCCGCTGTCGCCGCCCCGGTCCGGATCGAACCCGGCGCCCGCGCCCTGATTCCAACCGGCCTCATCCTCGGCCTGCCGCCGGGTTACGAGGCCCAGATCAGGCCACGCAGCGGACTCGCCTACCGGCAGGGCCTGACCGTGCTCAACGCTCCCGGCACGATCGACAGCGACTACCGGGGCGAAGTCAAGCTCCTGCTCGTCAATCTGGGCCAGCGCCCGATCACGATCGAGCGCGGCGAACGGCTGGCCCAGATGGTGGTTGCCGCCGTGCCGGAGATCGCGTTCCGCGACGACGACACCCTCGGTGCACGTCCCGTCGCCGGACGGCGCAACGACGGCGGCTTCGGCTCCACCGGCTGCTAGCGCAGCCGCTAGTTTGAGGCGCCGTCGCCTGAGGTCCAGCTCGGGAGAGCCGCCGGATTGATCCCCAGGGAGGCGAGCGCGGTCGACCAGGCGTCGGCCGGGTCGGGCGAGAACACGATCGACTCCGCCACCGGCGCCGTCAACCAGTCGCCACGACTGACCTCCTGCATCAACTGGCCCGGCGCCCAACCGGCATGACCGAGCAGGAGCCGCATGTGGTCAGGAGCGCGGCGCGCCAGTGTCCGCAGTGCGAGGATGTTCTGCGTCGCGCCTATGCCCGGTGCGATCTGGGTGATCCCGTCCGCTTCCAGGCCGGTGAGGCCGTCCAGGGACAGCAACACCGTACCCACCTCCGGCTGCACCGGGCCACCGACGAAAGCCGTCGCCTCCGAGCCGCCCAGCCACTCGATGTCGAGTTCCCGCAGCACCTCGTCGACCTTGAGTTGACTCGGACGATTGATGACGAAGCCGAGACTTCCCCCCTCGCCGCCCTCCTCGTGCGCAGCCAGCAGGATGACCGCCCGGAAGAAGAACGGATCCAGAACCTGGGGCATGGCGATCAGGAGGCTCGGCGTCTCGAGGTCATCCAGCCCGGACATGGCGCGACTCTACACGCCGGTACGAGGTCGACGGAGAGCCGCACGCGGGACCGCAGGCGCTGACGCCGGCGGCGCTTTGGGTAGTCTCAGGCGCACTTGAAACTCCCCGGCGCAACGCCGGAGATCACGGGACATGGACATGACGAACAGCTTCGGCGCCATAACAACCATGAGCGCGGGAGGCCGCTCCTTCAGGATCGCCCATCTGCCGACACTGGAAGCAGCGGGCCTGCCGGTGACACGCCTTCCGTACGCCCTCAAGATCCTGCTGGAGAATCTCCTGCGCCGGGAGGACGGGCGCATCGTGCCCGCTGACGACATCGAGGCCGTCGCGCGCTGGGAATCTACGGCCGAGCCGAGTGTCGAGATCGCCTTCATGCCGGGCCGTGTGCTGCTGCAGGACTTCACCGGCGTGCCCGCGGTGGCCGACCTGGCCGCGATGCGGGACGCCATGGCGAGCATGGGCAGCGATGCCGCGAAGATCAATCCGATGCAGCCGGCCGAACTGGTGATCGATCACTCGGTGCAGGTCGACGAGTACGGTTCCGCTGCCGCCCTTCTGATCAACGCCGAACGCGAGTTCGAGCGCAATGAGGAGCGCTACCTCTTCCTGCGCTGGGGCCAGACCGCGTTCGAGAACTTCCGCGTCGTGCCGCCGGCGACCGGCATCGTCCACCAGGTCAACCTGGAGTACCTCGCCCGCGGGGTCATGACCTCGCAGAACGGCGCCGGCGAGCCGCCCTTCGCGTATCCCGACACGCTGGTCGGCACCGACTCCCATACGACGATGATCAACGGACTCGGCGTCCTGGGCTGGGGTGTGGGAGGCATCGAGGCGGAGGCGGCGATGCTCGGCCAGCCGATCGCGATGCTCGTACCCCAGGTCGTCGGCTTCCGTCTCGTCGGCAGGCTGCCGGAGGGAACCACCGCGACGGACCTCGTCCTCCGAGTCACCGAGCTGCTGCGCAACCACGGCGTAGTCGGCAAGTTCGTCGAGTTCTTCGGTCCCGGGCTGAGCGAACTGCGGCTGGCCGACCGGGCGACGATCGCCAACATGGCGCCCGAGTACGGCGCCACCTGCGGCATCTTCCCGATCGACCGGACCGCCGTCGACTACCTGCGGTTCACCGGCCGCAGCGAGACTCAGGTGGAACTGGTCGAGGCCTACTGCTGCGAGCAGGGCCTGTTCCACGGCCCGGACACGCCGGAGGCCGAGTACAGCGACACGCTGGAACTCGATCTGAGCTCGGTCGTGCCGTCGCTGGCCGGTCCGCGGCGGCCCCAGGACCGGGTGCCGCTCTCCGGGGTCAAGGCGTCCTTTCTCGGCCAGTTGTCCGGCCTGTCCACCCGCAAGGGCGGCCTGCGGGTGATCGACGACGACGACGGCGGCGACAGCGACGCAGCACTGGCGGCGGCCGCCGACGGCAGCGGCGCCGGCAAGGTCGAACTGCAGGACGGCGCCGTGGTGATCGCCGCGATCACGAGTTGCACGAACACCTCGAACCCTTCCGTCATGGTCGCTGCCGGCCTGCTGGCGAAGAAGGCGGTCGAGGCCGGACTGAAGACCAGACCCTGGGTGAAGACCAGTCTGGCGCCCGGTTCCAAGGTGGTGACCGAATACCTTGGCGAGGCCGGACTGACCCCCTACCTCGAGCAATTGGGTTTCCACACCGTCGGCTACGGCTGCACGACCTGCATCGGCAACAGCGGCCCGCTGCCCGGCCCGGTCTCGGCCGCGATCGCCGAAGACGAGCTCGTCGCCGTCTCCGTGCTCTCCGGCAACCGGAACTTCGAGGGCCGGATCTCAAGCGAGGTGCGAGCCAATTACCTCGCGTCGCCACCCCTGGTCGTGGCCTACGCGCTGGCGGGCCGCATCGACATCGACCTCTACAACGAGCCCCTGGCCTCGAGCGCCGACGGCCCCGTCTACCTGCGGGACGTCTGGCCCTCCCAGAGCGAGATCCAGGCGGCGCTCGAGAGTTCGCTGCGCCCCGAGATGTTCGCGCGCCAGTACGCCGATGTCTTCGCCGGCAGCGGGGCCTGGCAGGCGCTCGACGTACCCTCCGGCCAGACGTTCGACTGGCAGGCCGACTCGACCTACGTCAAGCAGCCTCCGTTCTTCGTCGACATGCCGCGCCGGCCACAGCCGGTCGAGGACATCCGCGGCGCCAGGGTGCTGGCGCTGTTAGGCGACACGGTGACGACGGATCACATCTCGCCCGCCGGCACGATCAGCCCCGACAGTCCCGCCGCCGACTACCTGCGCGACCTCGGCGTCGAGCCCGCGCAGTTCAACTCCTACGGCGCCCGCCGCGGCAACCACGAGGTCATGATGCGCGGCACGTTCGCCAACGTCCGCCTCCGCAACCACCTGGTACCCGGCACGGAAGGCAGCTACACCGCACTCCTGCCCGAGGGCGAGCACACGACGATCTTCGACGCCGCCGCCGCCTACCGCGAACGGGGAGTGCCGCAGATCATCCTGGCCGGTCTGGAGTACGGGACCGGGTCGTCGCGTGACTGGGCCGCCAAGGGACCGCGGCTGCTCGGCGTCCGCGCCGTCATCGCCAGGAGCTACGAGCGGATCCACCGCAGCAACCTGGTCGGCATGGGGATCGCGCCGCTTCAGTTCCTGGACGGCGAAGGCGCCGAGGAACTCGGGCTGACCGGCCGCGAGGAGTACGAGGTGGAGGGGCTCGCGGCGGGCCTGGCCGCGGACTTCGAGCCCGGCCTGGAAGTCACAGTGCGAGCCTGCGGCGAGAACGGCGAGACCACCTTCCGTGCCCTGGTGCGCCTCGACACCCCACAGGAGGCCGAGTACTACCGCCACGCGGGCATCCTGCAGTACGTGCTGCGGCAGCTCCTTGACGACGACGCCTGATCGACTCCACCAGGTCGACGCGGTCGCCGCGCTGCCGGCGCGCGAGCGGCTCAAGATCAACGAGATCTTCTACTCGATTCAGGGCGAATCGACCTTCGCGGGCCGCCCCTGCGTCCTCGTGCGCCTGACCGGCTGCCAGATGCGATGCAGTTGGTGCGACACGGAGTACAGCTTCCACGAAGGCTCGTGGATACGCGTCGCGGACATCATCGCGGAGGTGCTGGCCTACGACTGCCCGCTGGCCGAAGTCACGGGCGGTGAGCCCCTGCTCCAGCCCGGCGTCCATCCCCTGATGAGCGAACTCTGTGACCGGGGACTTACGGTTCTGCTCGAGACCGGCGGCGGACTCGACATCTCCGGCGTCGATCCGCGGGTGAGGCGGATCGTCGACCTGAAGTGTCCTGCCAGTGGCGAGGCTCCGAACAACCACTGGCCGAACATCGACGAGCTGCGTTCGACCGACGAGGTGAAGCTCGTACTCGCCGGCCGCGGCGACTACGAGTGGGCGCGGGACGTGATCCGCAAACACCGGATCGATCGCCGTTGCACCGTTCACCTGTCGCCGGTCTGGGGCGCCCTGGAACCCGCCGAACTCGCCTCCTGGGTGCTTGAAGACCGGCTTCCGGCACGGGTATCCATGCAACTCCACAAGACGCTGTGGGGCGCCGACAAGCGCGGCCTGTAGAATGTCGGTTGGCCCGACACCGGGAGTTCGTGTAGAATGTCGGTTGGCCCGACACCGGGAGTTGACGTTCCGCCACACGATGGGGGGATCGCGCAACTCTGGCCTGTCCCGATGAGCGCAGGCGCTGTCCCGTAGGACCCGCCGTTCGCGCCATCGACAACTACCAAATAGGGGGGACGGTTCTAGTGGTACGAGTCCGCACGTTCGTCGCGTTATCGATGGGTTTAGTCCTGGCCGGCAGCACGCTGCAGGCACAGCCGGCGCCTGCTTCCGACACCCATGTATTCGCCATCACGTCAACGCCCGCCGACATTCCGGACATGGTCCGCGTCGATTCCCTGATCGCCGAGAAGACCCGTACCGGCGAACTTGCGCTGGTATCGGCGCAGCCGGACCGCCTGTTGCCGGGACGGCTTCACGAGTACTTCCGTCAGGTCCACCGCGGTGTACCGGTCGTTGGCGCCGGCCTTACCCGACAGCGGGCCAACGGGGCAACGGTGTCGATCTTCGGGACTGTCTTCAGCGACATCGACGTCGGGACCGACCCGAGTCTGAGCGCCGAAGCCGCCCTGGCCCGAATGGAGGAGCTTGCAGATGCCGCTCCGGCGACATCCGAACCGCCGAGCCTGGCCATCCTCCCAACCCCACTCGGGGAGCTCGTGCTCGCCTGGAGCGCGCCGATGCAGGATCACCGGACCTGGTTCATCGACGCCCACAGCGGCGAAGCGGTGCATCAACTCGACCACGTGTACGCCGAGAGCGCGGTTGGCTTCGGCTCGGGGATCACCGGCGCGCCGCAGAAGCTGAGCGTCTGGAAGACGGGGCAACGCTACGAGGCGTGGGATCGACTGCGTCCGGCCGAAACCGTGACCCTGGACGCGCAGGGCGACTTCCTCAAGGCCTTCCTGTTGCTCCTGCCTTCGCCGGCCTGGGAGGAGGCGATCGCGACGGACGACGACAACGAGTGGTCGAGCCCGGCCGTCGTCGACGGTCACGCCCACATCGGCCTGACCTACGACTACCTCTTCAAGAACCAGGGATGGCGAGGACTGGATGGCCAGGACGGTCAAATCTTCTCCATCGTCAACATCGGGGAGATCATCAACGCCTTCTTCGTCGCGGCTCCATCCGGGCCGCAAGGTACCGGCGCCCTCGTGTTCGGCAAATCGCCAGGCGGCCCACCCTTCGTTCCCCTGGACGTTGTGGCGCACGAATTCATGCACGGCGTCACCCACTCCGCTCTGATCGCGCGCACCGGCCTGCCTTTGTTCGGCCAGCACCTGTTCACCCTGGGACCATCGAGCTTCAGGGTGGCGGATGAGGTGATTCGCTGCGGCGACCTCCACACCTTTCCGGACGATCCAGACGAAGTCGTAGCGCCGTATCTCTGCTTCGACGACGACGGGAACCCCACCACCTCTCGCAACGGTCGCTTCGCCCTGTTCATGGACCATGGCAGTGCGCTCCACGAGGCGTACTCGGACATCATCGGCACCGCGGTCGAATTCATGTTCCACCCGCCCGGCGACGGGCTGCTGCGCGCGGACTACATCACCAGCGAGGACACGGGACAGCCGCTGCGTCGGTTCGACGCGCCCCACTCGTTCAACATCGGTTCTTTCACCCTTCCGGACGCCCTCGGGCAGGCCTTCCGTTTTGTCGTGACCGGGGTAAGCGAGAACCGGTTCCGCTACACCCGCTTCGGCAGGATGGACAATCGCTGGTTCCAGCTTGGAGTCGACGGCTACACCGGGGTCCACTGGAACTCCACGATCCTGAGCCACGCCTTCTACCTGGCGATCGAGGGTGGAACACACGCCTCGAGCGGACGCACGGTCCAGGGCGTCGGCGTCGCCAACCGACTTCAGATCGAGCAGGCCTTCTTCCGCGCCCTGGTTGACCTCGCGTCGCCCCTGGCCACCTTCCAGACGATGGCGATCGCCATCCGGCAGGCGGCCGTGGACCTTCACGGCGCCGGAAGCTCCGCCCACACGGCGGTCGATCAGGCGTTGACGGCGGTAGGACTCTGAACCGATGAGGAAGAACCAGGCAATGAATCCGAATAAGCAAACAAGCAACAGCAATAGGCTAGCAGCGTGCGCGGCAGAACTCCCAGAGGCCGGCGCTTCGCGCCGGATGCGGGCAAGGATGCCCGCGTTCCCAGGTCAGATCGTTCTACCGCACACGCTCCCAGGGCTCTCGATGGGTCTGGCCCTCCTGCTCCTGACCTGGTCGACGGCGCCCCTTGCCGCGCAAGCCGACGCGCCGCAGGAGGATGCGGTCGCGACCACCGAGTCCGAAGACATGGATGAAGCCCGGGACCGCTGGTCCGTCAGCCTGGGCGGCGGCCTGCTGGCGACCAACGAGGCTCCCTCCGGGACCTTCACGTTCGAGAATGCGCTGTTCGGCCCCGAGCAGGGTGAATTCGACGCCGACTACCTGGGCGGCGACGCCTCTCACTACGAGGTGTCCCTCGGCCTGCGCCTGCGCGGTCCACTGGCTCTGGGGCTCACCTGGTCCCAGTCCTCGCTTTCCGACCAGGCAGACGTCGTGGGTCGGTTGCCGCACCCCTTCCTGTTCGGAAGTCCGCGCACTGTCGAAGGCAGGAGCCGCGGCCTCTCCCGCGATGAGACGGCCATGCACCTTTCGCTGAAGTGGATCGTTCGCGACGGCGAGAACGTCCAGGTCGCCCTGTTCGCCGGTCCTTCCCAGATCGACGTCGACTATGACCTGACGACCGCCGTTCGCTTTGATCAGACCTACCCCTTCGACACGGCGAACTACGCCGGTGTCGAACACCAAAAGGAATCAGGGAGCGCCATCGGATACCACCTCGGCATCGACGTCGCCTACTACTTCAGCAAGAGCACCGGACTGGGCGGAATCGTTCGTTTCAGCGACGCCTCGATCGACCTCGACGCCCCGAGCGGCGGGACGGTAGCGATCGGTGGCGGCGGCCTTCAGACCGTCGTGGATCTCCGGTTCAGGTTCTGATCCAACCGCCGTCAACACCCCTACCTCGCAAGCCCAAACCGGCGGCGCCGGGCTGCTACACTCCGCCCCCGACGCGCGCCAAGTGAAATCGGACACCGGGAAGGGTAGGGGTAGACAGTAGCGATGAGTGTAGCCAAGCTGACTTTGGACGATCAGGAGTACGAATTCCCCGTCATCGTCGGCTCCGAGGGCGAGCTGGCTATTCAAAGCCAGGCGCTCCGGAGCCAGACTGGCGCCATTACCCTCGATCCCGGCTACGGCAATACCGGATCGTGCCGTAGCGCGATCACGTTCATCGACGGCGAGCAGGGGATTCTCCGCTACCGCGGCTACCCGATCGACCAGCTCGCGGAGCGCGCGTCCTTCGTCGAGGTCTGCTACCTGCTGATCTATGGCGAACTGCCGAGCGAGCAGGAGCTGAGCGACTTCCGAAGGAAGCTGCGGCGGCACACGCTGATCCATGAGGACATGAAGAAGTTCTTCGAGGCGTACCCGCCGACGGCGCATCCGATGGCGATCCTGTCCTCGATGATCTCGTCCCTAGCCACCTTTTACTCGGAGGACGACGACGACGACCTGCACGTCGTCCGCCTGATCGCGAAGCTGCCGACGATCGCGGCCTTCTCCTACAAGAAGTCGATCGGCCAGCCGTTCGTGTACCCGCAGAACGACCTGGGCTACGCGGAGAACTTCCTGAACATGATGTTCGCGGTGCCCTGCGAATCCTACGTGCCGCCGGATGTGCTGTCTCGAGCGCTGAACATGCTGCTCATCCTGCACGCCGACCATGAGCAGAACTGCTCGACGTCGACGGTCCGCATGGTCGGCAGCTCCGGCGCCAGCCTGTTCGCCGCCATCTCCGCCGGCATCGACGCCCTGTCGGGGCCGCTCCACGGCGGCGCCAACCAGCAGGTGATCGAGATGCTGGAGGCGATCCGCGACAGCGGCGACGACTTCAGCAAGTTCGTCGACCGCGCCAAGGACAGGAACGACCCCTTCCGCCTCATGGGCTTCGGCCACCGCGTCTACAAGAACTTCGACCCGCGCGCCAGCATCCTCAAGGGGGCCGCGGACCAGGTCCTGGCGCAGCTCGGCGTCGACGACCCGCTGCTGGAGCTGGCCAGGAACCTGGAAGAGGTCGCGCTCCAGGACGAGTACTTCGTCGACAGGAAGCTCTACCCGAACGTCGACTTCTACAGCGGCATCATCTATCGGGCGATGGGCCTGCCGACGGATATGTTCACGGTCATGTTCTCCCTGGGCCGGCTGCCGGGCTGGCTGGCGCACTGGAAGGAGATGCGGGGCGATCCGGAGAACCGGATCAACCGGCCGCGGCAGATCTACACCGGCGTTACCGTCCGCGAATACAAGGCGCTCGTCGACCGCTAGAAGCCTACGCGCGCAACTCCGGACGGACCGGCTGCGCCGGCACGTGGCCGCGGCGGTAGACGAGGATCGTCCGGTCGAACGTGATCACGGCCCGGCCGTCCTGGTTGTAGCCGACCGTACGGAAGCCCACGATGCCCTGGTGCGGACGCGATCTCGACTCGCGAACGGAAAGCACCTCGCTCTGGGCGTACAGCGTGTCGCCTTCGAACACCGGGCGCGGCAGACGGACCCGGTCCCAACCCAGGTTCACCGCGTTCTGGGACAGGTCGGCTACGGTCAGCGCGGTGACCAGGGACAGCGTGAAGCAGGAGTTGACCAGGGGCCGGCCCCACTCCGTCTGACCCGCGTACTCGCGATCGAAGTGGATCGGATTCGGGTTCAGGGTGATCATCGTCAACCAGACGTTGTCGCCCTCGGTGACCGTCCGCCCCAGGGCGTGACGGAAGATCTGGCCGACCTCGAAGTCCTCGAAGACTCTGCCAGCGCCGCCTGAAGGCGGACCGTCGTGCGTACGTGGTTCGTTCATGCTCTCAGGATCGCTCCGTTCTGTTCGAGTCCGTCGATGTCCTCGGCGCTGTAACCAAGACCCTGAAGGACCTCTCCAGTGTGTTCGCCCATCCGCGGTTCGCGCCGGCGAAGGTCGCCGGGCGTCCGCTCCAGGCGCGGTGCCGGCGCTATGTGAATCTCTCCGTCCGGGCCGATAGGGAAGGTCCCGCGCTGCACGTTGTGCTCATGGCGTGGCGCCTCGTCGAGCTCGAGCACCGGCGACACGCAGGCGTCGAGTTGGCTGAACACCCCGGTCCATTCGTCGCGGGTCCGGGTCAGGAAGGCGTCCCGGAACGCATCGATGTGCGCCGGCCAGCGGTCGGTGTCCATCTGTTCGTCGGCGACATCGACGCCGGTTCCCTCGCACAATGCGGCGAAGAACTGCGGCTCGATCGCGCCGACCGAGACGTAGCCCCCGCACCTGCACTCGTAGCATCGGTAGAAGGCGGCCCCGCCCCCGAGGAGCCCTGTGCCGGGCGTCGAGCGGGCGCCCTTCTGCGCGAAGTGCACGGCCATCAGGGACGCCGCTCCGTCGATCATCGCGGCGTCGATGTACTGGCCGCGGCCGGACCGTTCGCGCTCGAACAGGGCGCACAGGATGCCGAAGGCCGCCATCAGGCCGCCGCCGCCAAAGTCGGCGACCAGGTTGAGGGGCGGCAGGGGCGGGTCCTGGCCGTTCCCGATCTGCGACAGGACGCCGGCGAGCGCGATGTAGTTCACGTCGTGCCCGGCGGCCTGCGCCATCGGCCCAGTCTGGCCGTAGCCGGTGAGCGAGCAGTAGACGAGACGGGGATTGATCGCCGAGAGACTCGGGTAGTCGCAGCCCAACCGGGCGCAGACGCCGGGCCGGTTGCCCTCCAGGAAGACATCCGCCTCCGCGGCCAGTTCGTGGACGATGCGCCGGCCTCCCGCCGTCTTCAGGTTGAGTGCGATGCTGCGCTTGTTCCGCGACAGCATGTCGCCGGATCGCACGGGTCCGCCCACCGCGTTGTCGACCCGCAGCACGTCAGCCCCCATGTCGGCGAGCAGCATCGAGCAGTACGGCCCGGGCGCAAGCCGCGACAGGTCGAGAACCCGAAGTCCATCAAGGGCGCCCACGGCGGCGCAGCCTAGCAGTCCGCGCAGCCGCTACGGCTCGCAGCCCTCCGGAAACGCCATCCCGTCAGTGATTGCAGTTGCCGGTATGCCGGGCTCGTTCGCGTACTCCTTCACCGTACCCGTCACCGTGTCGGTCACCCGGATCGTGTAGCCGAGATCCGTCGTCGACGCGCCGTACACCCACACGTGGCCGTTCACTGCGCAGCCGTCCAGCACCTTGATCAGAATCTCCCCGTTCTCCCGGTTGAAGAAGGTGAACAGACCCGAGTCGTTCGTTCCCGCGTGGACCACGCGGCCAGCGCCGCTCTCCCCGTCCGGCTTCCGCCACTCCACGCTCAACGCGTAGCGCGAATCCTGAAGACAGCGCGTCTCCGCGTCTGCCACGCACGTCCCCAGGGGCTCCGCAGCCTCGACCAGGAACTTCCGCGACGCCGCCGACTCGGTCATCCCGTCGCTTACCCGCAGGGTGACCTCGTAGAAGCCCGGCGACGACCAGGAATATGCCGGCCTGCGAGACCGCGACGTCTTCCCGTCACCGAACTCCCAGCGCCGCGAGCGCACGCTCCCGGCACTCGTGTCCACGAACCCCACCGGTTCCCCCGTGCGGGTGCGGCATAACTCGTCATCACACGCCACGCCGTCCACCTCGAATTCGGCCCGCGGCGGCGTGTCCTCCTCGAGAATCTCCACCGTCGCTCCGCCGCTGCCGCTCACACGCGGCGGCAGAGCGCCAAAACCGATCACCACCGATTCGCCAGAATCCTCTTCACTGTCGTCGGTGGCCGCGAACTCGAACTGCGTGGCAGTGACGCCGGGCCCGAACCGCACGGCATCCGGCACCCCGGAGTAGTCGGCTGCGCTCGCGCCGCCACGGTGGGTCAACACCAGCGGAATCGTCACCTCCCGCTCCGGGTCCGCGCTCAGGCGCACCACGACACCCACATCGCCTCCTTCCTCAACCTCGTAGCTTGCCGCCTCGAATGAGACCTCTACTTCCGGATCCTCGTCCTCCGGTGGAGGTGGAGGAGGTGGAGGAGGTGGTGGAAGAGGTGGAGGTGGCGGCGGTGGTGGCGGTGGCGGTGGCGGTGGCGGTGGAGGTGGAGGAGGGGGTGGAGGAGGTGGTGGTGGAGGAGGGGGTGGTGGAGGGGGGGGCGGGGGCGGTGGTGGCGGATCCGCGCCCTCGGTGACGTTCACCGCGACCGGCGCGGTGCCCGAGTTCCCATTCGCGTCCGTTGCGCGCACTCGCACTTCGTAGGCGTTGTCCCCGTCCGCGTCGGCGGGGTTCTCGTAGTCCCGAGCGGCCAATGTCAGCACGCCAGAACCGGGGTCGACCGAGAACAGCGCCGCGTCCGGCCCTTCCTTCGTCCAGGTCACGGCGGCGGTAGCGCCGCCGACCGAGGGCGTCGCGGAGGTCCAGGAGTTGTCCTCCTCTACGCTCGCGGACGAAAGGTCCGTGATCGCGAGCCACAGAGGAGGCCCCTTGGTCACCCTCACCGTCACGTCCTTGCTGGCGCTGTTGCCGTCAGCGTCGGTGGCCGAAACGGTCAGCTCGTAGTCGTTGTCGGTGTTCGCGTCCACCGGGCTCTCGAAGTCCTTCGCCTCAAGCGACAAGTCGCCCTCGTTCGCGTCGAGCTCGAAGAGGGAAGCGTCGGCGCCCGTCTTGGACCAGGTCACGGCGCCCACCGGACCCTCGCCGACCTTGCAGACATCGGGGCAGACGACTTTCGGCCTCAACGAGGGGCGCCGGGAATAGCCCCGGGTTTCCGGGACCTTCTCGCTGGACGCATGGGAGACGCGAAGCTCCCTGGCCTCCACCGCATCGGTCACGGTCACCGTGACCTGCGCCGTGGCCGAGTTGCCGATGGCGTCGGCGACTCTCGCCGTCACCTCGTACTGGTTGTCGCCGTTCGCGTCCGCCGGCTCTTCGAAGTCCCGTCCCGGCAGAGTGAGAACGCCGGTCGCCCCGGCGATCTCGAAGTGGGTGGCGTCGGTCCCCTCCTTGGTCCACGAGACCGTCCCCACCGGGCTTCCCGCGACCGAAGGCGTGGCCGACGTCCACATCGTGTTCTCCGCGATCGAGGCGTTCGAGAGTCCGGTGACCGCCAGCGAAACACTGGTCGAGGGATCGTAGGCAACGGCCTGGGAAGCGGCGACGCTCTCGTTGCCCGCGGTGTCCTTCGCGGCACCCGCGGGGACGGTCAAGGTGATTGTCGAAGCGGTGGTGGTGGTCGGCGTCACCTGTACGGTGTAGGTGCGCGCGTCGGAGCGCGACGGAACGCCTACGGTGGCATTCGTCGCGGTCACGTCGCCGGCATCGGCAAAGTCCTCCACGTCCGCGCCGAAACGGATCGTCGCCACAAAGGGCGAACTGCCAGCGCTCGACGGAGTGATCGCAGGCGAAGGTGCGGCATGGTCCAGCGTGTAGGTCCGTTCCGCGGCAGCGGGCCACGACGTACTCAGAACCCTGTTCGACAGATCAAGGACGTTCTGTCCAGCCGCGAAACCCAAGGTCACTTCCCCGTTGAAGGCGCCCAAACCCGCCGTGACACTGATGTCGTAGATCTGCTGGCTACCGGTCTTCGCCGTCACCGTCAGGGTCGTGGTCCCGAGACTCGACCCCGCGAGTTCGAAGTCCCCGCTCGTCACGTTCTTGACGTCGCGATTGAACGCCAGCCGCCAGACAAGCGTGCTGCCGTTCGTCCTCTCCTCCGCCGGTTGCCGGCGCCTCAAGGAGACAACCGTGGGATTCGTGCCGGGCGAGCGGAAGCCCGCCACGGTCGCGCGCGTGCCATCGAGGGTCAAGCTGGCGTCGGCCGGGCCGGTGACGGCACCTGCATTCCCATTGCTCCAGGCGCCGAGCGGATCGCCGGACCGGGTTTGGGCGGGATTCGAGAACCGGCCCACGCGCGAGCAGCCCGAAACTCCCGCGTGAGAGCACTGCGTGCTGTAGGCCATGATCGTTCGCCAGCGCCTCGATGCGGCAGAACCCGATTCGAAACCCGCCTGATTGACGTAGCCGTAGGCGTAGTTGGTCGGCTTGTTGGTCAGGCCGGAGTCGAGCGCAATGTCGGAGGCGTAGCGGTCGTGGTTGAGACCCATGTTGTGACCGAGTTCGTGCGCGAACGTCGGGCTGCCGCAACTGAGAACGGTCACGCCGAACGCGTATTGCGCGAAAGAGGCGTCGACCTCCTCCATGAGGTAGGCAACGCCGCAATACCTCCCGCGGCCTACCCTCCCCCACCGCTCGACGAGGTGAACCACGTCCGCCCCGACGGCATCCCGCATCGCGTGTACGCGGTCCATGATGCCGTCCTGGGTCAGAGAGAGGGGAGTCAGTTCGAAGGACGTACTGGTCTCGACGTAGTCCAGCTCTTCCATGTGCGCCAGGTGGATTTGCAGGTTGACGCCGCTGGCGGTGAAGTAGCCGTTCGCTTCGGTGAACCAGAGATCGATCGTCGCCTCGATCGCATCTTCTCCACCGGCCGCATTCTTCGCCGCCCTGGTGTAGACGACCAGGACGTCGATCTGCGAAGGATCGCTGGCGGTTCCGATGCTGACCAAGGCCTCCGCCTCCTCGTTCCGAAACGCGCCTGCCTCAGGCGGCGGCGCCCGCGTTCCGGCGCATTCAGGCAACGTCCGTTCATCGGTCTGCCGGATCTCAAGGTCGCCGCCGACGATCGAACGGAGCGTGTAGGTCATCCCGGGCGCACGCACCGAACCGACGATGACGTCCCCGTTGACCACCAGGTTCACCGTGCCGAAGGGCACGCCGTCGAGCTCCCCGGACAGGGAGTATCCCGACGAAGTCGGCGCGGTTCTGAGACCCGTGACCTGAAAGGTGGCATCGTCGAACAGGTTGAGGTCGATCAAACCCTCGGCGTTCCCACCCCGCGCGGCAGTTGCGCGCGCCTCGCTGAGCAGACCCCGATCAACCCGGGCGTGCCGGCGGCGAAGCGTCGCGCCCTGGTACTCGACCGCAGCCGCTACCGAAGCCGCGTCGGCTGTCTGCCCGCCGGGCGGTGGGACCGGCAGAAACAAGTCGTCCGCCGAGGCGGACGCGACGAGCAGGAGTTGGAGCCCCACGGCCAGCCACGCGGCCGCAACAAGCGGGCCGATCCGGATTCGGATTGCATGCGCTGCCATTCGACGACTCTCGGAGGTGAAGCGCAGGACCCAACCCGCTTTAGTCCGCCTCGCACACTCCGCCCATACTGCACCAAGTTGCGTCGCGAGCCACCCCCTAATCTCGGAGAACGGCGTCCGTTGATACCCTGACCGGATGGAAGCGTCGGCCGCGGCCACGATACTGCCGCGTACCGAGCACCCGATCTCGTGGCGGCACATCTCTCCGGGCGCCCAGAAGGTGCTGCGGAGACTGGATCAGGCCGGCCGCAACGCCGGTCTGGTCGGCGGCAGCGTACGCGATTTGATGCTGGAGCGCTCGCCGAAAGACTACGACGTCGTTACCGACGCGCGCCCAGAGGACGTGCGGCGGCTGTTCCGGAACTCCAGGATCATCGGCCGGCGCTTTCGCCTCGTCCACGTCCTGTTCGGCGACGAAGTGGTCGAAGTGTCCACGTTCCGCGGCGCTCCGGATCCCGACCATCAACGTCGTTCGCCCGGCGAACTCCTGGTAACCAGCGACAACACCTACGGTACCCCCCGACAGGACGCCTTCCGCCGCGACTTCACCGTCAATGCCCTGCTCTACCGAGCCTCCGATCGCGCCGTCGTCGACTACGTTGGAGGCCTCGAGGATCTCGACCGCGGTTGCATCCGCGTGATCGGCGATCCCAACCTGCGCTACCGCGAGGATCCGGTGCGCATGCTGCGGGCCTGCGAATTCGCGGCGCGCCTGGACTTCGAAATCGAGGACGAGACCCTTGCCGCCGCCTTCGAGCACCGCCGGGACATGGCCAAGGCCTCGCCGCACCGCCTGATCGAGGAGTTGATCCAACTGCTGTCGAGCGGCCGGAGCGCCGCGGCCTTCGACTGGATGCGCCGCTCGGGACTGCTTCCGGTCGTTCTGCCCGAGGTCGACGAGGTGCAGGGGACAAGGACCGAGACGGCCGGCTTTTCTCAACTCGCGGGGCGACTTGACGAACGCGTCAATACGGGGCCGGAAGTGCCGCTTGCGATGCTGCTGTCGACTCTGCTCCTGCCACGGATCGTGGTCGGCAGGGAGCGCCTGGAGTCAGCCGGAACCACAGTCCCGAGGCGTCGCCTGCAACGACTCGTGGACGATGTCGTGGCCGACTTCGGCCAACGCTTCGCCCTCTCCGCCGCGCGCCGCCACAGAATGAGAGGGGCGCTGGAGACGTTTCAACGGCTGTGCGAGCCGAGCCTCAGCCCGAAGACCGTCTACAAGCTGGTGCGAGGGGAGGCCTTCGGTCCCGCGCTGGAACTCTTCGCCCTGCTCGCGACTGCCACCGGCAGCGGCGGTGAGGCACTCGAACGTTGGCGGGGGGTCGCCGAGTCGGCGCCGTCCCGAAGCCCAGCCGACACCGGGAAGCCGCAGACACGGCGAAGACGACGGCGCAGGCCGCGCCGGCGCCACCTCTAGGAGCTCAACCGGTCCAGCGGAACCAACGCGCGAACAGGCCCTGGACGGTAGGACTCAGCCTCGTCCTGCGCCACTGGTTCGCGGCCTTCTTGAGCACTTCCGCCTGGGTCGGATACGGCAGGATGGTGCCTGCGAACTTCGAGAGGCCGATCCGGTGGGTCACGGCCAGCGTGAGCGGCGCGATCAGATCGCCGGCGCCGGCCGCCACCACCGTGGCGCCGAGCACGCGATCGCTGCCCCGCTGAAGCAGGACCCGCAAGAACCCCTCCTCCTCGCCGTCGAGCAGGGCGCGGTGGTTCTCCTCCAAGGCTACGTCGACCACATCGACGGCGATGCCCCGCTGCTCCGCATCCTGCCGGTCGAGGCCGACGTGCGCCACCTCCGGCGAGGTGTACGTACACCGCGGCACCACCAGCCGGTCGGCGCGGGCGCTGGGAAAGAACAGGGCGTTCTGAATCACGACACCGGCGTGGGCGTCGGCCAGGTGGGTGAACTTGGGCGCCGGTGTGATGTCGCCCGCGGCGTAGATGCGGGGATTCGTCGTGCGCAGCTTCGCGTCGACCTGGACGCCGGTCGCATCGCAATGGACGCCGATCTCCTCAAGCCCCAGGCCCTCGATGTTCGGCGTTCGGCCCACGGCGACCAGGAGTTCATCGCAACACGTCTCGTGGCGACCGCCGTCGCTGTCGAGGTAGATCAGGCGGACACCCGCGTCGTGGGGAGCGACTTCCTCGATTGTCACACCAAGCGCGAACTCGACACCGTCCCGTCTGAGGGCTTTCTCAACCAGAGCCGCGGCGTCCGGATCCTCTCGCGGCAGGACGCCGGGCAGAATGTCGAACGTAGTCACCCGGCTGCCGAGGCGCGCAAATGCCTGGGACAGCTCACAGCCGATCGGGCCGGCGCCGATGACCGCCAGCCGCTCGGGTCGCTCGGTGAGCGAGAAGACCGTCTCGTTGGTCAGGTAGTCACACCGGTCGAGACCAGGAATCGGCGGCGCCTGGGGGCGCGCGCCGGTGACGATGACAGCACGGCGGAAGCGCAGCTCGCGGTCGCCCGCGGGACCGGTGACCGCGACTGCGCGGTCGGACAGGAATCTCCCGTCGCCCAGGTAGACATCGACTCCGGCATCGCGAAAGCGCTCGGCCGCGTCGTCCTGGCCGATCGCCGCCCGGATCCGGCGCATGCGCTCCATCGCCGCGCCGAAATCGCCCACGCCACCAGCCCCCGGCGCCCCGAACTCGGGATCGGCGCGGCCGGCGTTCCACCGCCGCGCCGCGGCGATCACGCCCTTTGACGGAACGCAGCCGAAGTTCAGGCAGTCGCCGCCCATGAGCCGGCGCTCGATCAGCGCCACCCGGGCGCCCAGACCGGCGGCCACGATCGCCGTCACCAGACCGGCAGTGCCGGCTCCGACCACCACGAGGTGATACCGACCCTCGGGCGCCGGGTTCGTCCAGTCGTCGGGGGATACCCGCGCCGCGAGTTCCCGGTCGTGGCGACTCTCCTGGAGCAGTTCCGGCCTCGTCATTCGCCCACCTCCTCTCTGAGCGCTCGCCGCGCGATCCGCACGATGACCGTCGTCACGACGATCGCAGCCACCAGGCCGACGCCCCAGGTGGCATAGTCGCCCCAGCCGTGCTCCGGGCCGACCCCCGCGGCAAGCTTGGCCAGATCGCCCGCGACCTTGCCGTAGTAGACGTAGAGCAGCGTCGCCGGCAGCATGCCGATGCACGCGACGGCGTAGTCGACCAGCCGCACCCGGGTCAGCCCCAGGGCGTAGTTCAGGAGCACGAAGGGGACCACCGGCGTCAGTCGCAGCAGGAAGGTGATCTTGAGCCCCTCGCGCTGGACCGCCCGGTCGATCGCGGCGAAGCGCGGCTCACCGGCGATCCGCCGCTCGACCGCGCCGCGGGCGAGGTAGCGGGAGACCAGGAAGGCGCCGATCGACCCCAGCGAGGCGCCGAAGAACACGAGCAGAGTGCCCTTCCAGAGCCCGAAGATCGCGCCGCCGGCCAGGGTCAGCAGGGAACCCGGAATGAAGGCAACGGTGGCAACGGCGTAGCCGGCCACGAACACCACCGGCCCCCAGACACCGAGTCCGTCGACCCAGGCCGTGAACTCCGGCAGATAGGCGGCGACACGGCGGCCGAACAGCAGAAGAGCGGCGACCACCAGGACGAGGACCGCCGCTCGCACCGCAAGCCGCGACTTCGAGGCCTTCACCGGTTTCCCGTCGACCGGACCGCCCCCTTCCGGCGGGGCAACCTGACTCGCAGTCTCGTTCATCTCAAGTTCCCTCCTCCGCACTGGTGTTCCGCCCCGGCGAGATCGAACACGGTCTTGACCGGCGTGTACACCTCGCCCGGCAGTTCCACGAACCGCGTCTCCCAACCGGCCATCGATCCGTTCCACAAGCCGGGACGTTCCAGCGCGGTCAGTTCCCGGCCGCCATGACTCTTGCGCACGATGAAGCTGGCGTTGTGGTCGACGTAGTCCTCCAGCCGGTACGCCCCGCCGCCGGGCGCCAGCGCCGCGCAGACCAGGAACACCGGGTTGAAGTGCGTGGACTGGTCGAGAATCGCCATCTGCTCCCCATCTTCCAGGTCGATCTGGGAGGTCTCAACGATCTGAAGCCGCAGTCCGCCCAAGGTTCCCGAGGCGCCCGAGGTTTCGTGTACCCAGAAGGGACCGCCGCCGGCCGTACCTACAGCCGGAACGACGCCGCAGACCCTGGCCGGCCGGCCCGAGCCCCGCGCCAGTTCGCGCGCCATTCCGGCAAGGATCTGCATGGCACGAACCGAGGCGGCCTGCGCCTTCTCGGGCTGAACGTTGTCGATGTTCTTCACCCCGATCAGTTCGAAGCCCCGATCGGCCAGAGACTGGAGATTGCCAAGCAGTGCGCCGTGGCCTCCCGGCCGCACCAATAGCGGCGCTGCCGGATCGTCCGCAATCCGGAACGGCCTTCCGTCCGCGTCGACCGCAATGCTGTCGGTAGCCGGCGACTGGTGGGAGAGCGTGACGTCGAAGCGGCATCCCAGCCGTCGTTCGAGCACCGGCAGCCGGTCAGCGAGCAGCGCCTCGAATACCGGCCGGTGACGGACCGCGACGGAGAAGTGGATCGCCGCCAAGCCGCGGCCGCCCATGACAGTGGCCGCCTCAACCAGGTGCTCCTCCAGCGCGGTCCGTTGCTCGCCGCCGGCGTACCTGTGGAAGGGGATCAGGGCCTTGGGCGCGTCGCCGTAGCGGTCCAGGAGCTCGGTCGGACCGCAGTTGAAGGGAAGACAGGGCCGGGCGTTCTCGAAACGGGCCAGGACCGGGTCGTTCACAGCGAAGCCGGCGGCCTGGGCCGTTCGAAGCTCCGCAAACAGCCGCGACGCCGCGCCGGACGCCGGCACGAACCGGATCAGGCGACCTGCCCGCGAGGCGGATCGCCCCTCTTCGGTCAGGCGGTCGGCCTCGGCGCCCTCTGGCAGAGGCAGGATGCCGTCGCCGATCCGGGCCGGGCGCGCGAGCTTCGTCTTCGGCGGTGGATTGCGCAGGAGCGCGAGTTGCCGCCGGGCCTCCTCGACGCCAATGCCGCGCGCCTCGAGCTGATCGTGGTCGGCGATGCTCAGGCCGTCCCGATCCGTCAAGGGCGCCGCTCGAAACACATCCGACTCAATACGAGAACGCCGGCAACTGCTCAAAACATCCCGCAACGGTAGGCGCCGTCCGGTCGCGGTCCGAAAGCCGCGGCTCGTCCACCGGCCAGTCGATCCCGATCTGGGGATCGTCCCAGGCGATCGAGAGTTCGTCGTCCCGGTCGTAGTAGTCGTCGCACTTGTACTGCACCTCGGCGGTCTCGCTGATCACGCAGAAGCCGTGAGCGAAACCGCGAGGTATGTAGAGCTGGCGAAAGTTGTCCTCCGACAGCACGCAGCCGGTCCAGCCCAGGAAGAACGGCGAACCGCGCCGGAGATCCACGGCGACGTCGAAGACCTCGCCACGGGTGACGCGCACGAGCTTCGTCTGCTGCCGCCGGCATTGAAGGTGCAGCCCGCGCAAGGTGGCGCGGCCGGATCGCGAGTGGTTGTCCTGAACCCACGGCCTTTCGACGCCGCACTCCGCGAACGTGGACGAGTTGTGGCTCTCCAGAAAAAAACCGCGACCGTCCCGGTGAACCGCGGGTTCCACGATCACCACGCTGGCCAGTCCGGTCGGATGAACCCGGGGCGGCGCGCTCAACGCTCCTCCTCGAGGACGAGGCTCAGATAGCGGCCGTAGGCGTCGTTCGTCGATTCCGCCAGACGGCCCAGCTCGTCCGCGTCGATGTAGCCCATGCGGTACGCCACCTCCTCCAGGCAGGCGACCTTCAATCCCTGTCTCTCCTCGATCGCCTGAATGAAGTTGCTGGCCTGAAGCAGCGCCTCGTGCGTGCCCGTGTCGAGCCAGGCGACGCCGCGGCCGAGGAGTTCGACCCGCAGCGTGCCCTCGGCCAGGTAGAGCCGGTTCAGATCGGTGATCTCGAGCTCGCCGCGCGCCGACGGCTCGAGTGTCTTGGCCAGTTCGACCACGCGCTCGTCGTAGAAGTACAGACCCGGTACGGCGTAGGGCGACTTGGGCGCCGCCGGTTTCTCGTCCAGACCGATCACGCGCCGCTCGTCATCGAACTCGACCACGCCGTACCGTTCGGGATCCCGGACCCGGTAGCCGAAGATCACAGCACCGGGCGAGGACACATTTCTCTCCGCGGCCCGTTGAAACACCTGGCCCAACCCGTGGCCGTGGAAGATGTTGTCGCCCAGCGCAAGCGCCGCCCTGGCGCCGCGCAGGTGTTCGGCGCCGATGAGAAAGGCCTGCGCGATGCCCTCCGGCGCCTCCTGCACGGCATAGGACAGCTCGAGGCCGAGGTCGCTGCCATCGCCCAGCAGGCGCTGAAACGCGGGCTGATCGTGCGGCGTCGTGATGACCAGGATCTCCCGCACGCCCGCGATCATCAGGCTGGACAGCGGGTAGTGGATCATCGGCTGGTCGTAGACCGGCAGCAACTGCTTGCTGACCGCGCGAGTCACCGGATGAAGCCGGGTACCGGACCCGCCCGCGAGCAGGATTCCTCGGAGCGGGCTCACGTCGCCGCCGTCAGGCGCTGCCCTACGCCCATCCGGCTCCTCGAGGCGCCATGGGCGACGGCCTCGCACCAGTCGCGGTGATCGAGGTACCAGCGCACCGTCTCGCGCAGACCGCTCTCGAAGTCGTGCCGCGGCGTCCATCCCAGATCGCGCCGCACCTTCGCGGCATCGATCGCGTAGCGGTGGTCGTGGCCGGGCCGGTCTTCAACGAAGGTCAACAGTTGCCGGTAGCTCCCGATCCCCCTGGCGGCAAGCGCGGCGTTCCGCGCGGCCGGGAACTCCGCCTCGACCGCCGAACAGACTGCCTCTACGACTTCGAGGTTCGTTCGTTCCTCGTCGCCGCCCAGGTTGTAGCTCTGGCCCGGTTCGCCGTGCCTCAGCACCGTGAGCAGACCGGAGCAGTGATCGTTCACGTGGAGCCAGTCCCGGACGTTCGCGCCCTTGCCGTAGATCGGCAGGGGAAGCCCTTCGACCGCATTCAGGATCATCACCGGAATCAGTTTCTCGGGATACTGGTAGGGACCGTAGTTGTTCGAGCAGTTGGTCACGATCGCCGGCAGGCCGTAGGTGCGCCCGTAGGCGCGCACGAGGTGATCCGCGGCTGCCTTGGAGGCCGAGTAGGGCGAACTCGGGTCGTACGGCGTGTGCTCGTGGAACCGTCCCTCGTCACCGAGACTGCCGAAGACCTCGTCGGTCGACACGTGGATGAACCGAAAGGCGGCTCGCTCCCCCTCCGTGCGGCCGCTGAGCGCGCCCCGGGCCGCTTCGAGCAGTTCGAACGTGCCGGCGATGTTCGTCCGGACGAAGTCGCCGGGGCTGTCGATCGAGCGGTCGACATGGCTCTCGGCCGCGAAGTTGAGGACCGCCGTCGGCCGGTACTCGGCGAAGACTCTCCGGACCGCGTCGCGGTCGGCGATGTCCGCCTGCACGAACCGGTAGCGCGGATCGCCCGCAACCGCCTCCAGGTTGAGGAGATTGCCGGCATAGGTCAGCTTGTCGAACACGACGACGCGGCTGCCCTGACACGAACCGTCGGCCAGCGCCCTGGCCGTGAAGTTGCAGCCGATGAAACCGGCGCCGCCGGTAACGAGCAGAGTCTCGTTGGGAGCCAAGAGGACGATCCCTTCTCAGAGTTGCGGGTTCTGCGGCAACACCGCGGCCGCCGCATCCAGAACCACGCCGTGAAGGAGGCCGTTGGTCGCCACGACCCCACGATTCCCGTCCAGGGTCCGCCCCAGGCTGAAGTCGAGACGCCGGCCGTAGGCGTCGGTTACGGCGCCACCGGCTTCGGACACCACGATGAAGCCGGCCGCGTGGTCCCAGATCTTCTCCCGATAGGTCCTGGACGACGGCAATCGGAGATAGATCGAGGCATCGCCGCGGGCGATCGCCCCGTACTTGCACTGGCTGTCCATGCGTACGGGAGGAGCCGTCACACCGAGCCGCGTCGCGATCCGGGCGTGCCGGTCGTGGTCCGAGTGCATCGCTTCGGCCGACTCGCAGAAGGCGGCGTCGCCCGACGCCGCAACCGCGGAGACTCCGATCCGCCGGCGTGCTCCCCCGTCCTCGTCGAACGGCAGCTCGCAGGCGCCCCGACCCCGGGCGGCGACGAACAGGCAGCCGCGGCCCGCGACCGAAGGCAGGTTCGGGCAACCGAGCACACCGCCAACGACCTCGCCGTCCTCCATCAGACCCAGGGCGATCGCGTACTGGTCGCCGCGCACGAATCCCTTCGTGCCGTCGATCGGATCGAGGACCCAGAACCTTCCGCTCGCGCCGCCGGCATCCGAGCAGCGGTCGATCGCGGCTCGTACCCCGTCGGCAGTGACATCGGGCAGCTCCGACCGGACCGCGGCCACAACCTTGTCCAGGGTTTCCTTTCCCTCGACGCCTTCGAGTGCTGTCGCGGTCTCCTCGCCCACGATGGGCTCTCCGCCCGGGAGGGTGAGGCTGACCAGGGCCTGCGCCGCGTAGTCGGCGACCGTCACCGGCGAACGGTCCTCCTTGGTCAGGAAGGACCCCTGAAGCGACTGCTGCAGGCGCCGCGTGACGCGGCCTGCGATCCGCACCGACCGAACCGCAGCCGTCAATTCTCCGTAGTCCCCGGTACCTGTGTGATCGCCCCCGTGTTCCACGCGGCAATGATACGGGCAACAACCACGCATGCCACACTGCAATCTTGACGCGTCGGCAGAAAGATGAAGTCACACTGATCGCGGCGGCTGTCGAGGGGTCGGAGCGCGCCTTCCAGACCCTGGTCGAGCGCTACCAGCGCCCGGTCTTCAGCCTGGTCGTGCGCATGGTCCGGGACCACGGCATCGCCGAGGACGTCACCCAGGAGGTCTTCGTCAAGGCCTGGCTGGCCCTGGCCCGCTACGACCCGCGGCGGCGCTTCGCGAGCTGGCTGTTCAAGATCGCGAGCAACGCGGCGATCGACCTTCTGCGGCGAAAGCGACTGCCCACCACCCCGATCGAGAGCAGCAACCCCGACGAATCGTCGATCCTCGACCGGACTCCGGACGAGCGGGCGGAGGCGGCCGACACTCTGGCCAAGAGGCATGAATTGGCGGCCGCGCTGGAGGCCACGGTGGCGGCCCTCCGGCCGGAGTACCGGTTGGTCGTGCTGTTGCGGTTCAAGGAGGAGCTGCCCTACCGCGACATCGCGGAGATCACCGGCATGCCGCTTGGAACCGTGAAGACGAACCTGCGGCGGGCCCGCCGCGAGATCGAACAGCGCCTGCGCGCGGAGGGCGTGGTTTGAAACCGCGGCGATCTTCGTATCGTAGGGCGAAGGGCATGGTGAACGCCGCAATGAAGCCTGCAATGAAACCGCCGTCGTACAATCGCACGCACCGCGAGGGATGAACATGCGGACCCGAATCGACTTCCGGACTCTCTTCCAATCGCTCGACGATCCCGCGCCGTCTGACGGATTCGTCGATCGCGTCATGCGGCAGGTGGCGGCCGCGAACCGGCCGATCGAAGCGCCGGCGCCGCAGCTCTTGCCGTTCCCGATGCCCCGCTGGGCTCAAGCGTCGGTCGGCGCGATGGCCGCGGTGGCGATGCTCCTGCTCGGCGGCGCGACGCTGCTTGTCCCGTCCACCTGGCTGACCATGCTGAGCGCCCTGGAAACAGCGCTCTTCAGTGCGGTCTGGATCCTGACCTGGACTGCCGGCGTCCTCGCCGAGAGCCTCGCGTTCCTGAACGGAGCGGTGCGGGTCGGTGAGGCTCTCGACCTGATTCTCCGCACGCCCCAGGTCACCGCGGGGGTGACCGCAGCGGCACTGGCCAGCCTGGCCGCGGTCTATCTGCTCCACCGGCTCGCTTCGGGACCGGGCGGGCGCCGTCGGGTCCGCGGGGCGCGAGCCGGCGCGCTGCTGCTGGTCGGCGGGCTGTGCTGCACCGGCTTGGCGTTTGGCCAACCCCAAGGCGCTCAGGAGGCCCAGGAAGCCCAGGAGGAAGCGAGCACGGCTCTGGAGGAGGCGCGAGAACGCCTCGAAGAAGCACTCGAGGAAGCTGGCGAACAGGCCCAGGATGCGGTCGAGGAGACGATCGAGCGGCTCGAGGATCTCGAGCGCGACCTGAACGGGATCGAGGAAGAACTCGTCGACCTCGACAACAAGGTCGCGTTCGGCAGCACGGTGCGGGTCGGCCGGGGCGAAGTGGCCTACGACATCGTTTCGATCGGCGGCGACGTCAAGGTCGACGGTCAGGTTCGCGGCGACGCGATATCGATCGGCGGCACGGCGAAGATCAACGGCCGCGTGACCGGCGAAGTGGTCGCGATCGGCGGCGACGTGGAACTCGGCCCCGAAGCGGAGGTGCTCGGCGACATCGTCACGGTCGGCGGCAGGGTGCGGCGGGAAGACGGGTCGTCCGTGCTCGGCGAGGTATCCGAAGTCGATTGGGGCGACTTCGAGTGGAACTGGGGCGGCGACTGGTTCGACGGTTGGGACGGCGACTGGTTCCCAGGTGTCGGTGACCGCCCCCCCTTCTTCCGCCTTGGCAAGGTCTTCGAGTTCGTCCAGTCGATCATCTTCACCGTGCTGCTGATTGCGCTCAGCGGCCTGGTCCTCCTGGTGGCGCCGAAGGGAATCGGCCGGGTGCGGTCGGCGGCGACGTCCGACCTGTGGATCATGTTCGCGGTCGGCCTGGGCGTGGAGGTCTTCTTCGTCCCCGTCCTGATCATCGCCAGCCTGCTGCTCGCTGTGACGGTCATCGGCATTCCCTTCGCCCTCCTCCTATGGCCCGTCGCGTTGATCGGTCTGACGGCCGCCTTCGTGTTCGGCTACGCCGGCTCGGCGGCGGCGGCCGGCGACTGGTGCCGCCGGCGCTTCCAGGGCGCCGGTCGGGTAGCGGCCGGCACTTTCGGCGCTCTGGCGCTCGGCGTTCTCACGATCCAGGCTCTCGCACTCGTGGCCGACCTGCTCGGCTTCCTGGGTCTGCCGTGGTTCTTCCGCGTCATGTTCCGTATGCCCGGGGTCCTGATCTGCTACCTCGCCTGGACGATCGGCCTCGGCGCCGTCTTCATGACCCGGTTCGGCACCTCCGACTACGGCGCGGCCGCTGCCGCTCCACTGCCGCCCGCGCCACCGGCAACGGACGGGGAGAAACTCACCGTCGGCGCCCCGGGCGCGACGGAGTCCTCGACACCGACCCCGGCCGACGACGGCGACTCGGAACCTGCGATCCCGAAGCCTCCACCGGAGTAGCGACAGGCAGGCGCCCGCTTGGGTCGTAGTAGTCTCCGCCTATGCCGGCCCGCGGGCTCGCCAGTCTGGTTCTGCTCGCAGCGCCTCTCGCTGCCGTTGCGGCCGCCAACGACTTCACGGAATCCTGTCGGCGGCTGCAGGATAGTTCGAACCCCTACTTCGGCACCAGGTTCGCAAACGAACTTCGGGTGGAGTTGTCCTCGAACCCGGCCAGTCCCGAGATAGAGGCCCAACTTGGAAGCGAGCTGCTCCGCCTCGGCGACACCGCGGGGGCGATCAAGCACCTGTCGGCGGCAACCAGAGCAATAGGCGCACCTGCGGCTGACCGGCCGACAGTTGCCGAGTGGAACCTGGCCCTGGCCCAACTCCAGCGCGCCGAGGATCTGAACTGCGTCCATCACGTCGACGCCAGAGCAGCAGCGGAGGATCGAGCCACCGACCAGGAGCAACTCCATCGGATCCGGCGTTCTGCGGATAGCTGCATCCTGCCGCTCACCTCCTCCGCAGTCCATACCCGGCCCGAACACGCCCGCGCGGCGGGCGACCTGTTCCTGGCAATGCTGCAGGAAGGACGCCCAAGCGGCCCGTGGCGGCACCGGGCAAGGTGGCTGCTCAACGTCGCGCGGCGGCTGACGGGCGACTTTCCCGAGGGCGTGCCCGCCCCCTACCGGATCGGCGAGGAGGTGTTCTCCTCCGCCCCGTTTCCGGGCGGGCGCTGGCGCAATCTCGGACCGGAACTCGGAGTCGACGCTCTCGACCTCGCGGGCGGCGCCGTAGTCGACGACTTCGACAGAGACGGCGTCCTCGACCTGATCACCTCAACGTGGGATCCGTGCGGTCCGCTCAGAGCATTCCGAGGCGACGGCCGCGGCGGGTTCGTGGATGTCGGGGAAGCCTGGGGGCTCAGCGGTCAGCTTGGCGGCCTGAACTTGATCCACGCCGACTACAACGAGGACGGACGACTCGACCTGCTGGTGTTACGCGGCGCCTGGCTGCTGGAGGAGGGCCGCATACGCAACTCGCTCCTGCGCAACGAACTAAGCGGCGACACCGGCCGCTTCGTCGACGCCACGGAGGCCGCTGGCCTGGCTGAACCCGCCTATCCGACCCAGGCCGCCGCTTGGGGCGATTACGACGGCGACGGCGACCTCGACCTCTACGTCGGCAACGAGGCGGATGAGGCCCACCAGTACCTGTCGCAACTGTTCCGCAACCGCGGCGACGGCACCTTCGAGGACGTGGCGACAGCGGCCGGGGTCAGCAACCAGCGCTACGCGAAGGGCGCCGCCTGGGGCGACGTGGACAACGACGGCGACCTCGACCTCTATGTCTCCAACTTCGGCGCCAACCGCCTCTACTTGAACGACGGCGGCGTCTTCCTGGATGCCGCCGTCCGAGTGGGCGTTACCGAGCCGGAGCGGGAGAGCTTCGCCACCTGGTTCTTCGACTATGACAACGACGGCGACCTCGATCTCTACGTCGGCGACTATCGCGACCAGGCCACCGAAGTCGTGGCGTCCTTCATGGGCTCGGACCCCGGGGTGGGCCAGCCCCTGCTCTACCGGAATGAATGCGGACCTGATCCCGGTTGTGGCGGCAGGTTGCGGATGACCGAGGTGTCCCGCGAGTTGGGGATCCGCCGGCCGTCTCTGCCGATGGGCGCCAACTACGGCGACCTGGACAACGACGGCTGGCTCGACTTCTACCTCGGCACCGGCGAACCGGATCTCGCCAGCCTGATGCCGAATGTCATGTACCGCTTTGACGGCCGGCGGTTCGAGGAGGTCACCTTCGCCGGCGGCTTCGGTCACCTCCAGAAAGGACACGGCGTGGCGTTCGGAGACCTGGACCGGGACGGAGACATGGACCTGCTGCACCAACTCGGCGGCTTCTACCCGACCGACACCTTCGGCAACGCGGTGTTCGAGAACCCGGGCAGCGCCAACGCCTGGGTCACGCTGCGCTTCGTCGGCGGCGGCCCTCCCGGCTCGGGCGCGAACCGTTTCGGTGTCGGATCGCGGGTCGCTCTGTCCGTCGAGGGCCCGAGCGGCAAGCGCACGATCCATCGTCTGGTCGGCTCGGGCGGCTCATTCGGCGGCAACAGCATGCAGCTCGAAGTGGGCCTCGGCAACGCCAACCGGATCGCAGAGATCCAGGTGCGATGGGCCGGCAGCGGCACGAACCAGGTCTTTGAAGACGTAGAACCACGAGCGGTGTACCGGATCAGCGAGCGTGCGGAAGTTCTCGAACGCGTCCACGCGCCCGCCTTCCGCCTGGGCGGCGACGGATGAAAGCCGACCTTGGCGCCGTCGCCGTGTGGGTGGCCTCGGCGCTCTTGCCGGGATTCGCCGGAGCAGGAGAGAGCGACGTTCTCTTCGCCGACGCAACGAAGAGCACCGGTCTGGACTTCCGGCACTGGAACGGCATGAGCGGCCAGCTCTACTACCCCGAGGTCGTGGGCGCCGGGGCTGCACTCTTCGACTACGACAACGACGGCGACTTGGACCTCTACCTGGTCCAGGGCAACCTGCTCGGCGCGGACGGGGATCGCACCCAGGCGACGGTGCCGTGGAAGGGCGACTGGCCGCCCCGCGATCGTCTCTATCGCAACGACCTTGAACTTCGGAAGGACGGCACACGCGTCCGCTTCGTCGACGTCACCGAGGAGAGCGGCATCGCCGCCGCCGGCTACGGCATGGGCGCTATCGCCGGCGACCTGGACAACGACGGCTGGACCGATCTCTACGTTCTGAACCTCGGCGACAACCAGCTCTGGCGGAACGAGGGCGATGGGACCTTCACAGACCGCACCGAAGCCAGCGGGACGGGCGACCCGCGATGGAGCATCGCCGCGGCAGCCGCCGACTACGACGGCGACTTCGACCTCGACCTGTTCGTCGTCAACTACCTGAACTTCTCCCTGATGACCCACAAGACCTGTCTCACCGAGCGCGGGGAGGTCGACTACTGCCTGCCCAGCGCCTATCGGCCCGTCCCCGACCTTCTGCTGCGCAATGACGGGACCGGACAATTCGAGGACGCGACCGCCAAGGCGGGCCTCGCTTCGACCCGTCCCGGCAACGGCCTGGGCGTCCTCGCCGCCGACCTCGACGGCGACCGCCGGCTCGACTTCTACGTCGCCAACGATCTCATGCCGAACCATCTCTGGATCAACGGCGGGGACGGCGTGCTGGTCGAGGAGGGTCTGATCAGTGGCGCGGCACTCAACGCGGACGGCGAGGCCGAGGCCAGCATGGGAATTGCCAGCGGCGACTACGACGGCGACGGCGATCTCGACCTCTTCCTGACCCACTTCGCCCGCGAGACGAACACGCTCTACCGAAACGATTCCGAGCGCGGCGCCGCCGCCTTCCGGGACCGGACCAACGCAGCCGCCCTGGCGCGGCCGAGCTGGGACGCGACATCCTTCGGCACCGCCTTCGTCGATCTCGATCTGGACGGCTGGCTCGACCTTGCAGTGGTGAACGGCGCTGTGACGTTCGCAGCCGGCAGACCGCGCACACAGGACGACCCCTTCCCTCTGGACCAGACGAACCAGGTGTTTCTGAACGTGGCCGACGGGTCCGTGGGCCGCCGTTTCGCCCCGGGGCCGGCCGGCATCCTGGACGGTTCCTCCACCCTGGTGAGCCGCGGCCTTGCGACCGGCGACATCGACAACGACGGCGATACGGACCTGGTCATCACGAACAACAACGGGCCGGCACGCCTGCTGCTGAACCAGGCAGCGGCGGGCGACGACTGGATCGGTCTGGCGCCGCGCCTGGACGCCGCCCGCGGCCAGCGCCCGGCATCCGGCGTCACAGTGCGCGTCCACCGGGCCGGAGCGTCGCCTCTCGTACGATTGGCAGGCAGCAGCGGCAGCTACGCCTCGTCGGGAGATCCCCGGATCGCGGTAAGCCCGGCCGGCGCCACTGTGACGCGCATCGAGGTCCAGTGGCCGGACGGACTGGTCGAGGAGTGGCCGGCGCCGCCTTCGGCGACCTACACTGAGCTCGTCCGCGGCACCGGCCGCGGGCCGGGACAGCAGAAAGACGACAACCGATGATCAGGCCTCTCGATCCGCAACGCGTGACCGCCGCCCTCGCCCTCGTGCTGTCGCTGGCCGCCGTGGATCTCCGGGCGCAGACCGAGATCACCGACCGCCTCGTGCCGGTGCCCGAAGTCGATCTTCGCGGCGTCGACGAAGCGGTGCGCGATCAGGTCGCCGAGCAACGCCAACTGCTCGACGACGCCCTCGCTACCGGCGCGCCCACCGCGGCAAACGCCGATCAGTTGGGACTGCTGTTCGGCGAGGCCGGCCAGCTCTACCTCGTGTACGACCTCCTGCCACCGGCGAGGGCCTGTCTCGCCAACGCCGCGGAGCTGCAACCGCGGAACTTCCGCTGGCGCTACCTCCTCGGCAGCGCCGCGGAGCACCTGGGACAACTCGAGGACGCGGTTGCCGCCTACGAGCAGGCGCGCTCGCTTCAACCGGACGATCCGGCGACGGCCATCCGCCTCGGTCGGGTGTACCTCGAGTTGGGGCAGGGCGAGGAAGCACGCACCCAATATGAACGCGCCCTGGAACTGCCCGGCGCCAGGGCGGCGGCACACTTCGGCCTCGGCCGTCTCGCCTCCGAGACCGACGACCCGACGGCGGCGCTTGAGCACTTCCAGGCGGCGCTGCGGGACCAGCCTCGAGCCGACTCGCTTCACTACCACATCGCCCTCGCCCATCGCGCCCTCGGCGACGACGGAGCATCGAGAGCGGCGATGGAACTCCGCGGCGAGGCGCCGGTCGCCTTCGCCGATCCAATCGCGGCAGAGATCAAGGAGTCGGCCACCGGAATCGGTGCTCAACTGTTGCTGGGCCGTGTCGCCCTGGCCGCGAACGCATTCGAACTCGCCGAGCAACGGTTCCGCGAGGCAGTCCAGGACTATCCGCAGAGTGTCGCTGCCAAGCGGTCCCTCGCAGCGGCCCTGGAGCAACTGGGCCGGCGCGCCGAGGCCGCCATGTGGTTTCAGGAGGCACTGAACCTGAGCCCCGACGACGCCGCGCTGCTGTTCCACACGGGGCGCCTCTACAACGAGGAGGGGAGGTTCCAGGCAGCGGCTGAGCGGCTCGGCCGGGCGGTCGAACTCGAACCGTCCTTCGGGCCGGCCTGGGTCGAGTTGGCAAGGAGCCAGGGTGAAACCGGTGACCATCTTGAAGCTGCCGAGGCCTTGACCCAGGCCCTCGAGCTGGCTCCGGGTGACCGCAACCTCCGTTTCCATCGGGCAAATAGCTACCGGCGCGGCGGCCGCCGCGAACTCGCACTCCGTGAGTTCGAGTCGTTGCTGACGGACTTCGGACTCAATCGCGAGATCGTGATCCAGCTCGGGCGGATCGAGCGGGAACTCGGCCGACCGGCTTCGGCGGCCCGTCGCTTCGAGCAACTCATCAACGCGGGCGCCGAGCCGGCTCTGCTGAGCGCGGCCCACTTCGAACTCGCCAACATCCGCACCGAGCAGGAGCGCTACGAGGAGGCGATCCCCCACTACCAGCGGGCGATTGCCTCCAACCCGACGCTCAAGGCGGCCTATGTCAACCTGAGCACCGCCCTCGGTCGTCTCGGCCGTTTCAAGGAAGCCGCCCTGGCTTCACGCCGCGCCCTGGAACTCGACCCCACCGACAGCCAGGCGCGGGCGGCGGAGGTCACGGCTCTGCTGCTCGCAGGCGAAGACGCCCAGGTGCGGCTCATGCTCGAGCAGACCCTCGAGCTTCCCGACCAGGGCGGCAGCGGCTACTTCGCCGTGCTTCTGGTTCAGGTCCTCGCCGCCTCCGAGGACGACGAGGTGCGAGACGGCGAAAGGGCCCTGAATCTCGCGCAACAATTGTTCCGGCGTGCCCAGACACCGGCCCACGGCGCCGTGCTCGCCATGGCCTACGCCGAAACCGGCAACTTCGAAGAGGCCACGGCCTGGCAGGAACGACTGATCGAGAACCTGGAACGAACCGGCCCCGCCGAGGTCCTCGAAGAAAGCCGCGAACGGCTCGCCACCTACCGCGAAGGCAGCAAGATCCGCGCCCCCTGGCGCCGCTGAGGCGGCGTCGGCGGCGTGGCGGTGGTTGCTGCCGCCTCGGCTGGACGGCCCGAAGGGAAGGGGTCCCAGCGGCCGCTCGCGCTTGTTCGGTGAATGGAAAGTCGGCGCTCGCTTCGGTCGGCTGCGCTCCGGTTGGGCGTCGGTTCGTGACAGGGCGTCGGCCGTCGCTTGCCGACAGCCCGCTGGGACCCCTTCCCTTCGGTCCTGGCCGAGGCTGGAGGGCGTTGCGCCGTGTACGCCTGTGCCCAGAGCTGCCTGCCGGAGAGCGGGTTCCTGCGAAGAGTTGGCTCGGAGGCCTTCAGTCGTGAGCGAGCTTCGTCTGGAAGTCGTGATGGAGGTTGCTGACGAGCCGATTCAGATGCTCACGCATCCAGGAAACGGCCTCCTGATAGTCCTCGCTGGTTTCGCTACTGGAAAGGAAGGACAGGTCTTCTCGCCAGAAACCGAAGCGCGGTCGGCCCCCTTGCTCCCACACGTGGAGATCACCTCCCATCCGCTCTCTCAACTCATCGAGCGACTCCAACGTCTCATCGAAAACCCTCTGCTCCCGCGGGTACCCCTTTCGGCATACGACGAAGCAGCCCATAGTTTCTTCGCCACGGTGAATGTAGGCAGTGAAGGACAACGCCCAACCCCCGAACCCGGAGTTACTGACCAACACGTGAATCGTGGCAAGACGTCGCGGAAGAGGCGGTACGGCTCTCTCGTCTGCGAAGCCGTACTCTCGAAGGACGGCCTTCCAAAACCGAAGATTCTCCTTTTCTTGGTCCGACAAGGGCTCCTGCTCGTCGTCGATGCTGGGCGACGTACCCTCGGCAACGACACCGTCGTCAAGCACGAAGCGCCGCCAGATCTCTGTTCGGGCCAGCACACGCGGTTGGACGATCAAGTGGTTCGCACCGTCGGAGTAGAGCGCTGCTTCCACCAAAGCGAGATTGAAGTGCAATCCGCTGTGTCGTCCGATGAAGTCGACAATCTCTTCGACACCCTCCCGGATGCCGTCGCCGATGATCAGAAGCAGGAACTCACCGCGTCTCAGGTGGCGCGTGACGTTGTCGACGAACTCAGATTCGACGACGTCAGAATGGCTCTTGGAAACCAGTTCGTACAGGACGTTGGAGCCCTGCCTGCCGAGGGCCAGGGAGACTTGGCGCTGCAGGTCCTCGTAGCCCCATGACGCGAGATCCTTCGCATAGTCGAGGAGCTGGCCGATCACCTCGCGCCGTGCTTGGGGGTTGCGCCACAGCTTGAACTCGCAGAGCGTCAGTCGCCCCAGGGCATTGACGTACAGCGCGTCGACGCTGCCAGCCGGTACCGAGAGTTCCCGGCAAATCGGCACCACACCCGAGTAGGCGGAGTCGATCGCCTTGATCGGAAGACACTCCGGATGGTCGAAGAGGAGCTTCTGAAGGGTCGCCTCATCGACCGCGCCTTCCGTGACACCTGACGCCAGCGACACGCGCTGCAAGACTTCCGGCTTGCCAACGCCCCGGTCAATACGAATCAACTCGCCGTAGCGGGCCTCGCTGCTCACCCTTTCCCGGAGCCTGTGGTTCCCCGCTGGCGTCTCGTCTCTTGTAGGGCCAGGTCCATCGCCCGATCGGAATCTAGCCCCGAGCTCGCGCGTGCGTTCTTGACCAGATCCCCAACGTCTTGTCCTTCCGCCATCACCGGAGCATACCGCCCCGACTCGACCTCCCCCACCTTGCCCTCTTCCACCAGGGCATCGAGGTGGGCCCGTAGCGAGAAGGCGGCGGGGCCGTGGAGCTTGGGATCGACATCGGCGTAGATGCGTTCGACCATCTCGGGGATGGTGGCGACGCCGGCGGCGATGGCCTCCAGCGCCTGGTCGGTGCGCTGTTGGCGGTGGTGGCGGATCTCCTCGATCCGTTCGAGGGGTGGATCGATCGATTCGCCGTGGCCGGGATGGAGGACCTCGATGCCGCCGTTGCGGTCGAGCTCGATCAACCGTTCGAGCGAGGCCATGTACTGGTTCAGGTTGCCGTCCGGGGGCGCGATGATCGAGGTCGACCAGCCCATGACCAGGTCGGCGGTGAACACCGCGCGCTCCTCTTCGAGCAGGAAACAGAGGTGGTCGCTGGCGTGGCCGGGGGTGTGGAGAGCCACAAGGGTCGTGCCGTCGGCGGCCAGGCGCTCGCTGTCCTCGAGGCGGCCGCGGGCGGCGAACGGCGGCTGCTCACTGAAGGTGAGGATCGCCGCGCCGTAGTGACTGGCGACGCGAGGCGCCAGGGGCCAATGGTCGCGGTGCAGGTGGCTGATCAGGACCGCCTCGACCTGCCGTCCGCCAACTGCCGCGGCAACCGCGTCGAAGTGCCGGTCGTCCTCCTCACCCGGGTCGAGGACGAACACGGGTCCGCTCTCCGCGCCGATGACGTAGGTGTTCGTGCCCGGGCCGGTGAACATGCCCGGGTTGTCCTGGGTCACCCGCAACACGCGGTCAGAGAGACCGACTGCCGTTTCCTTCTCCATCTTCTTCACCAGAGACCGAGCGCGGCCGCCTCCGAATCGCGGACCTGCGCGCAACGAAGCAACGAAACCAACGGCTGCTACACATCGAAGGCCCGCTTCCAGGCCCTTGGGTCGACCGAAGAGGAACTCGAAGCTGCTCGTTCGTAGCCGTCCTCACCCGGCAGGACCGCCCGGGGCGGTTCGTCCGGCGTGGGGCCCAGCAGGAGCCGCGGTTGGATCGTCTGGAACTCGGCCTGCGCATCGACCGCGGCGATCGCCGCGTCCGCGGTGTCGAACCGGGCGAGCTTCTGCAGGTTCCGGATGGTGGGGAAGATGATCATCCACTCCTTGCGACGCGCGTGTTCGAGCGCTTCCCGAGCGGTGACCCAGGCCGAACTCGTCAATTCGTGGTCGTCGTGGCCGGCGGTCTGGTTCTTCGGCGCCCGGGTGACGAAGAAGCGGGTGTCGTAGCGCCGGGGCTGCCCCTCGGGCGTGATCCAGTGCGCCCAGTAGCTGATGCGATCGGTGGCCAGAGTCAGCCCTTCCTCGGCAGCGATATCGAGCAGGGAGAGCTTGCCGGCGTTCAGCTCGCCACGCAGGGTCTCGTAGTGCTCCTCGATCGACCGGTCCGAGAAATCGAGCAACCGTCCTTCGCGATCGTAGGCCAGCAAAACGCCGGCCTCCTCGAAGCACTCACGGATCGCCGCGACGTAGAAGGTCAACCCGCCCTCCTCCAACGACAGCCGGGCGCTTGCCTCACGATCGGTGAGGCCGTGGCACAACTCCGGGTCGACCCGGTCCTCGGGGTCGACCCGACCGCCGGGGAAGACATAGGCGCCGCCGACGAAGTCCGACTTGATATGCCGGCGCTCCATGAACACCTCGACGCCGCGCTCGCTGTCCCGCAGCAACAGGACGGTCGAAGCGTGACGGGCTGCCGGAGACTTCGACTGCTCAGACATTGCCACCAGCTCCTTGCGCAGCCGGCGGAGCACGGCCCGGCCGCTCTTGCGATTGACCTGCTTGATCGAGTTCTTCAATCAGGTCGTCGGCCGCGGACTCCGAAGCCTGCAGGCGCCGGGCGGCCTCCTCCGCCCCGCGCATCGCGCGCAGGAAGCTGCGTCCCGCGATGTCCTTCAACTCCTCGTCGCTGTATCCCCGGCGAACCAGTTCGACCAGGAGATCGGGGAACGTCGAGGCATCCTCGAGCCCGACCGGCACGGTGGGGATGCCGTCGAAGTCCGAACCCAGCCCCAAGTGGGCGGTTCCGATCAAAGCCCGAATGTGGTCGATGTGGTCCGCCACGTCGCCTAGCGAAGCCTGCGGCCCGGGGTTCTCGCGGCGCCAGGCTTCGAGATGCCCGCGGAGTTCGGCCGGCGCCACGCCCGCCCCCGAAAGGCGGAGGCGCTCCGCCTCCATGCGCCGGAAGTACGCGCGTACACCGTTGTTGACGAAGGACGGCACGAAGGTGACCATCACGACACCCCCGTTCTCCGCGAGCCGCCGCAGCACGTCGTCGGGAACGTTGCGGGGGCTTGCCGTGATCGCGAACGCAGAGGAATGGGAGAAGATGACCGGCGCCTTCGACTCGTCCAGCGCCTGGTGCATCGTCTGCGGCGACACGTGGGAGAGATCGACCAACATCCCCAGGCGGTTCATCTCCCGCACCACCTGGCGGCCGAAGGCCGTGAGCCCTCCGTGCGCGGGCCGGTCGGTGGCCGAGTCGGCCCACGCCGCGTTGCTCGAGTGGGTCAGCGTCATGTAGCGAACGCCGCTCGCGTAGAGCTGGCGCAGCACCCCCAGAGACGACTCGATCGAGTGCCCGCCCTCCGCGCCGAGCAGTGACGCAACCTTGCCGGCGCCGTGGATCCGCTCGATGTCGTCGGCGGTCAAGGCCAGTTCCAGCTCGGCGGAGTACCGCTCGATCAGGCGCTTCGTCAGGTCGACCTGCTCGAAGACGACCCTCGCGGCGCCCGGCCGGCCAAAGGAGGTCGGAATGTAGACCGACCAGAACTGGGCGCCGACTCCCCCCTGGCGCAGACGCGCGAGATCGGTGTGCATCGGCGGCTCGAGCGCCGAGGTGTCGCGAAAGTCGATCCGGTCGAGGTGATTCGAGACTCGCGTCCGATACTGCCAGGGCACGTCGTTGTGCCCGTCGATCAACGGCACCTCCCGGAGCAGGCCCATTACATGCTCACGGCTGGCGCGGTGGTCTTCGGCGTAGGCCACGGCCGGTGAACCATAGCTGACCGCCGCTGCGATCGCAGCGGCCGCCAAGACGCCAACTCTCAAGGACATCGCGTTCCCCTTCCCAAGTAGGCCGCGATTCTAGGGGAATGAAGTCGGACCCGTAGCGGCGCGACTTCCGTCACGGGCTGCTAGGCTGCTTCCGGTGCAGGGCTGCTGGGCAAGGACGATCGGGATCGTCGGTCTCGGTAGCTTCGGCCGTTTTCTGGCCGCTCACCTCCGCACTCGTTTCGAGGTCCAGGTGTGGGATCGTCGCGACCTCGAAGCGGAAGCCGTCGCACTGGGGCTCCACTGGTCCAGCCTCGAAGGCTGCGCCGGCTGTGATGTTGTGATCCCGGCAGTGCCGGCCCAGGACCTCGAACCGCTGGTCGAGCGGATGGCGGCCCACCTGAAGCCGGACTGTCTGGTCGTCGATGTCGCGTCGGTGAAGATCAAACCGCAGGAGCTTCTCAACCGGCTGCTGCCGCCGGGCGTTCAGTTCATCGGCACGCACCCCATGTTCGGGCCCGAGAGCGGGCGCCGGGGCATCCGCAGCCTGAAAGTCGTGCTCTGCCTTCCCGACCGCGCGGTCGACCCGCGACGGGTCGAAGCAGTGCGTGGATTCCTCGAGTCCGAGCTCGGCCTGGAAGTGCTCGAAATGTCGGCCGAGAAGCACGACACGGAGATGGCCTACATCCAGGGTCTGACCCACTGGATGGCGAAGGCGCTACGCGAGATCCACGTCCCGGACCCCGCCCTCGGCACGGTCGCATACCGGCACATGATGAAGATCGAAGAGAACCTCCGGCACGACTCCGACGATCTCTTCCTGACCATCGCCCGGGAGAACCCGTTCGCGGCTGACGCCCGGCGCGAACTCGCTGAGAGGCTGCGCGAGATCGAAGAGGCGATCGACAAGGACCCGGCGCCCGACGACTGACGACTTGCGCGGCGGCCTAGGACAACCAGCGCTTGCGCCGGCGGTAGTGCTTCACGTCGCGGTAGCTCTTCCGCTTCCCGACCTGAGTCAGTCCCAGGTAGAACTCCTTGACGTCGGCGTTGTCCTGGAGTTCCGCCGGCGTTCCCTCGAGCACCACCCGGCCACCCTCCATGATGTAGCCGTAGTGGGCGATCTCCAGCGCGCGGGCGGCGTTCTGTTCGACCAGGAGGATCGTGGTTCCCCGTTCGCGGTTGATGCGCTGAACGATCTCGAAGATCTCCTGCACCAGCAGCGGCGCCAGGCCCAGGGACGGTTCGTCGAGGAGCATGAGCTTCGGCTGGGCCATCAGCGCCCTTCCGATCGCGAGCATCTGCTGCTCGCCGCCTGAGAGGAAGCCGGCCAGCGACGACCCGCGTTCCTTGAGACGCGGAAAGTAGCTGTACACGCGGTCCAGAGACTCGTCGATGCCGCCCTTGTCCCGAACCGTGTAAGCGCCGGCAAGCAGGTTCTCCTGCGGCGTCAGGTGCTCGAACACCCGGCGCCCCTCCATGACCTGGAAGATCCCGCGACGCACGATGTCCTCGGCCGGCAGCTTGTCGATCTGCTCGCCCTCGAACTCGACCCCGCCGTCCGTGACCTCTCCGTCCTCGGGATGAAGCAGTCCGGAGATCGCCTTGAGCGTCGTCGACTTGCCGGCCCCGTTGGTGCCCAGCAGCGCCGCGATCTGGCCCTGCTCCACCTTGAGCGAGAGACCCTTGAGAACGAGGATGACGTCGTTGTAGATGACTTCGACGTTGTTCAGGGAGAGCATGGAGTGACTCGGATCGGGGGCGAACCCGGCCTCGGCCGGCGTCAACCACCAGCCGGCAGGGGACGATGCTCGCTCTAACCCGACGACCCCGTGCTGACGGCCATCCGCATCTCCGTGACCGGCTGCCACTTGCCGTCCCGGACCTCGAAGATCCGCATGCCCTTGACGCCGCGATGATCGGTGGCGGTGAAGGTGACCGGGACCGTCACACCACCGGATTCCAGCCCGTCGAAGGTCTCGAAGGCGGCGCGGATACCTTCGCCGTTCAGGTTCCCGGCTGCGGCAGCACGCTCCATGGCTTCGGTCACGAAACCCGCCACCGTCCAGCCCTGGCCGTAGAGCAGGCCCTCCTCTTCGATCGATCCACCCTGTGCCGCGAGGTACTCGGCGGCATCGTTCAGACCGTCGATGCCCTCACCAGGCGGCGAGTAGATGATCGAACCGAGGACGCCGTTCGCGGCCTCGCCCGCGAGTTCCACGAGAACCTCGTTGCTGCAGTAGTTCAGACAGGCGAAGCGTAGATCGAGGCCTAGATCCCGCGCGTTCTTGATCGCCAGCGACGCCGGGTTCGAGGTGTTCTGGAACACGACCCAGTTGGCGCCGGACTCGGCAATCCGGGTCAGTGTGGCGCTGAAGTCCGTGTTGCCGCGCGCCATCTCGTGTGGCGCCATGTCGATGCCCAACTGCATCGCGTACTCCTCGCCTCCCTGGCGCCACGGGGAGAGACCGAACGGACTCGCGTGATGCATAAGCGCCACGTTCGGCTTCTCGCCTCCCGTGGCCTGCGCCTGCTCCATCAGGTAGTCGAGCAGAATGAACAACTGGTCGCTGTAGGTGGTGCCGACGAGGAAGTTGTACGGCGCCTCGGCCGGGTCGCCCAGCACGTGCGAGAAGGACGCGGAGATGAAGGGAATCCGGTCGGCCGCGATCCTCCCCCGCAGGGCCTCCGTGTCACCCGTGCCCCAGCCCATGAACATCACCGCCCCGGCCTGGACGAACTCGGAGTAGAGCTGTTCGGCCTTCGCGACGTCGTAGCCGTAGTCGTTCCACAGCAACTCGATCGGGCGGCCGCCGATGCCGCCGCGCTCGTTGAGCCAGTCGTAGTAGTCGCGAATTGCCTCGGCATACATCGTGCCCACATCCGAGGTCGGACCCGTCAGATCGAAGATCGCGCCGATCTTGATCGGCGCGGTCGCCTCGTCCACCGGTTCGCCGCCTCCGCAGGCGGCTAAGAGCAACAGAGAAAGAGCGGCTATGAAGGCGAGACGAGTCATGGGGAAGGTCTCCTCAAGGGGTGCCGAACACCCCAAGTCTGGCGTCTGAGTAACCTGCGGATCATATCGCCCGCGCCGGCGCGCCGCCGACCCTCGGAGATCAGTAGGAGAACGGCCAGACGCGGAAGTAGTCCTTCACGTTGCGCCAGAGCTTGGCGAGGCCCTCCGGTTCGAGCACCAGGAAGAGGATGATCACCAGGCCGAAGACGCCCTGCTGGACGTACGGCAGGACCGTGGCCGCCCAGGGCGCTGTGTCCTGCAGCGAACGGCCCACGGTGTTGATCACTGCGGGGAGCAGGACGATGAGCGTGGCGCCGAAGAAAGAACCGGAGATCGTCCCCAGCCCGCCGATGATGATCATCGCGAGGTAGGAGATGGAGACCTCGATCGTGAACCGCTCCCAGGTGACGATCGAGCGGTAGTGGGCGAGCAGGGCGCCCGAGAGCCCGACCAGGAAGGACGATGTGGCGAAGGCGAGCAGCTTGTAGCCGAACACGTTGACGCCGATCGCCGAAGCCGCAATGTCCTGGTCCCGGATCGCCACCCAGGCTCGACCCACGCGCGATCGGAACAGATTCGCGGCGAAGAGCGCGACCGCCAGAGCGACGACGACCAGGATCCAGTAGAAGCGGCCATCGGTGTTCAGGCGAGTGCCGAACAGTTCGGGCGCCGGCACGACCAGGGCCTCCGTGCCGCCGGTGAGCCCGTCCCAATGCGTGACCACGAACTCGACGATCTGCTGCGCGGCCAGGGTGGCCACAGCGAGATAGAGCCCCTTGAGCCGCAGCGAAGGCAGACCGACGACCAGACCGGCAACGGCGGTGATCAGGGCCGCAACAGGAATACTGATGTAGAAGGGAACACCGAACCGGACCGTGAGAAGGCCGGCGCCGTAGGCGCCGATCGCCATGAAGGCCCCCTGGCCAAGCGAGATCTGGCCGGTGTAACCGACCAGGATGTTCAGACCGATCGCGCCGATCGTGGCGATGGCAATCTGATTGGCCAGATTCAGCCAGTACGGCGAGGCCAGGAACGGAAACACGACGAGTCCGGCCAGGAGCAGCCCCGTGCGCACCTTCTGCAGCGGCATGCGCCGCAGGGCCATGTCCGAGCGGTAGTCGCTGAAGAAGATTCCGGATTCCATGGTGGGTGAAGGAGAGTGGCCCGGTGTGGGGCGCGTCGTCGTTCGGCGCCGGCCGCGCTAGACCCTCTCGATGATCTCCTTGCCGAACAGGCCGTAGGGGCGCACCATCAGCACCAGGATCAGCACGATGTACGGGACGATGAGTTCCAACCCGGAGGTCGTGTACCCGGCGGTGTACGACTCGAGCAACCCGATGACGCCACCGGCGACGATCGCGCCGGGCACCGAGTCGAGGCCGCCGAGAATCACGACCGGGAACACGCGCAGGCCGATGAAGATGATGTCGTGGCTGACGCCGACCGTGTTCGCCAGAATGATGCCGGCGACCGCCGCGGTGATCGCCGCCATCGCCCAGGCCACCGCCAGCACCCGCTTGATGCTGATGCCCATCGAAAGAGCCGCCTGCTGGTCGTCGGCGATCGCCCGCATCGCGATGCCGTCCCGGGTGTGACGGAAGAAGAGGGTCAGAACGATCAGCAGGACTCCGGCAATCGCGATGACGAGCAGACGATCAAAGCCGACCACCGCGCCGAGGAACTCGACTTCACCCTCGGGGATGAAGTTCGGGAAGGCCCTGGGCCGCGCTCCCCAGATGCCGTTGACCACCGCGCGCAGCAGGCTCGAGAGGCCGATCGTGACCATGATCATCGAGATCACCGGCTCGCCGATCAACGGCCGCAGGACGAGCCGCTCCACGATCAGGCCGATCATTGCGGCGGAGAGGAGGGTCACCGCCACACCCAAACTCCAGGGCAGCCCGAACTGGCCGATGAAGGCGAACGCGAGGTAGGCGCCGAAGAGGAGGAACTCGCCCTGCGCGAAGTTGATCACGTCGCTCGCCTTGAAGATGACGACGAAGCCGACCGCGACCAGGGCGTAGACCATGCCGTTCGAGAGGCCGGAGACGGTGAGTTGGAGGAAGACGTCGCCTTGCATGGTCAGGTTCCTCGCGCCTGCCTACGCGTTCGCGGGCGCGGCGATCCGCAGCCGGGTCTGAAGGACGGCTGTGGTGCCGTCCTGGTAGGTGATCTCGTTCTTGATCTCCACCGCATCCTTGCCGGCGTACAGAGCGTCGACGAGCAGGCGATAGCGATCGGCGATGAACCGGCGCCGCACCTTTCGGGTGCGCGTCAACTCCTCGTCGTCCGCGTCGAGTTCCTTGTGCAGCAGCAGGAGCCGCTGGATACGCGCCGACTCGGGCAGTTCGCCGTTGATGCGCGCCGTGTGCTCCAGCGCGAGTTCGTAGATCTCGGGCTTCTGCGCCAGGTCGGTGAAGGTCGTGTAGGGAATCTGACGGCGCTCGGCCCATTTGCCCGCGCTGGCGAAGTCGATCGTGACCAGGGCGGTCACGAACGGGTAGTCGCCGCCGCCGAACACGACCGCCTCCTTGATGTAGGGGCTGAACTTCAGCTTGTTCTCGATGAACTGCGGCGAGAACTGCGTCCCGTCGTGCAGTTCCATCACGTCTTTCTTGCGGTCGATGACGATCAGATGCCCGTCGTCGTCCATGTAGCCCGCGTCGCCCGAGTACAGCCAGCCGTCGCGGAGCGCCTCCTTCGTGGCCTCCTCGTTGTTGTAGTAGCCCAGGAACACGGACGGGCTGCGGGTCAGAATCTCGCCCCCCTCGCCGATCCGGACCTCCATACCGGGGACCGGCGTGCCCACGGTATGGAACTTGATGTCGTCATCCCGGTGGACGACCGAGATGCCCGAAACCTCTGTCTGACCGTAGATCTGCTTCAGGTTCACGCCGATCGCATGGAAGAAACGGAAGATGTCCGGACCCAGCGCGGCGCCGCCGGTGTAGGCGCGACGGATTCGCCTGACGCCCAGCTTGTCCCGCAGCCAGAAGAAGCAGCACGCGTTCGCGATGAGGCGCTGGAACGCGAGGAAAGCCGGCAGCCGGCCGTGCTCGAGCAGCGTGTCGGCGGAGCGGTAGCCGACCTCGAGCGCCCAGTTGTAGACCTTCCGCTTGAGCCACGAGGAGTCCTCGATCCTGACCTGGACGTCGGAGACCATGTTCTCCCAGATGCGCGGCGGCGAGAACATCATGTGCGGGCCGATCTCGCGGATGTCCTGCTGCACCGTCTCCGGCTCCTCCGGGAAGTTCAGCGCGAAGCCGACCAGCAGTCCGCAGGCGGCGCCGATCATCTGCTCGCCGATCCACGCCAGGGGCAGGAAGGAGACGAACTCGTCGTCGCTCTGCATCGGGTCGATGCCATTGAAGCTGTGCGCCATGGTCAGCAGATTCCGATGGGACAGCATCGCCAGCTTCGGCTTGCCCGTGGTGCCGGAAGTCGTCGAGAGCAGAGCCACGTCGTCGGCTTCAGTCGCCGCGACCCAACTCTCGAAGTCGGCTTCGGTGCTGCTCGAGGCGGACCGTCCGATCTCCTCCACTTCGGAGAAGCCGAGCAGGAAGTCGTGCGGATAGGAACCGAGACCGCGCGGGTCGTAGTAGATGACGTTGACTACCGCGTGGTCGCCATCCCCGTCGCTGCCGCTCAACTCGTCCCAGACTTCCAGCAGCTTGTCGACCTGCTCCTGGTCCTCCGCGATCACGAACCGGGCGCCGGAGAACTCCATCAGGTACCGGACTTCGAGCGCGACCGAATCCTGGTAGACGCCGAGCGAACGAGCGCCGATCGACTGTGCCGCAAACTGCGCGATCAACCACTCCGGCCGGTTGTCGCCCAGCACGGCCACGATCTCGCCGCGCTTCAAGCCGAGCTCCACGAGACCGCGAGCGAAGCTGCACACCCGCTCCGCGTACCGGGCCCACGTGAAGCTCTGCCAGATGCCGAACTCCTTTTCGCGCAACGCGACCTCTCCGCCGCGCTCCCGGGCGTTCTTCAGCAACAGCTTCGGCAGCGTGTCCGCGTCCCGCGGCAGGGTGTCCGTACCGCTCACTCGGAACCTCCGAGGTAGGCGCGGATCACCTCCGCGTCGGCACGCACATGGTCCGGCGTGCCGCAGGCGATCGAGCGGCCGAAGTCCAGCACGGCGACCCGGTCCGACAGGTCCATGACGACGCCCATGTCGTGTTCGATGAGGACGGTCGTCACACCTCGTTCCTCGTTCACATCGAGGATGAAGCGGGCCATGTCCTCCTTCTCCTCGATGTTCATCCCCGCCATCGGTTCATCCAGCAGCAGGAGTTTGGGGTCGAGCGCCAGCGCCCGGGCGAGTTCGACGCGTTTCTGCAGGCCGTAGGCGAGGGTGCCGACCGCCTGATGGCGCAGGTTCTCGATCTCCAGAAAGTCGATCACGTCCTCGACCGCGGCGCGGTGCAGGATCTCCTCCCGGCGCTGCGAGCCCCAGTAGATGCCGCAGGTCAGCACATTGCCGCGCATGTGGATGTGCCGCCCCAGCATCAGGTTCTCGAGCACCGTCATGGCGCGGAAGAGCTCGATGTTCTGGAACGAGCGGGCGACCCCGAGCTGCGCGACCCGGTGCGGCGCCCGGCCGAGCAGGGACACGGGCTCGTCACCCGGCGCCGAGGAGTAGGTGATCGAACCCTGTTGCGGGCGGTAGAGACCGCTGATCGAGTTGAGCAGCGACGTCTTGCCGGCGCCGTTCGGCCCGATGATCGCGAACACCTCGCCATGGCGAACGTCCAGAGCGACATCGTCGAGCGCGCGTACGCCGCCGAAGGAGAGAGTGAGCCCGCTGATCTCGAGACAGGTCGAGGCAGCCGGCGGGGAGGCTAAGGGTTCGGCCACGGCTGCGCGATTGTATGCGGGCCGCCGCCGGTCGGGAGAATCCGCTCCGCAGGCGAGCGCCTGCATGGCGGCGCGATCTGCAAAGATCGCCGCGCCGTTCGTCCTCCACGACCTTCAGACCTCAGAGGATTCCCATCATGCCGGCCCGTCCCGTATTGGTCAGCGCCCCGCCCCAGCTCGACCTGGCTGTACCCGAAGACGTCGGCCTCAGCGCCGCCCAACTGGCCCGCATCGACGAGCATCTCCGCCGGCGCTACCTGGAGCCCGAGAAGATCGCCGGCTGCCTGACCCTCGTGGCCCGCGGCGGCAAGCCCGCGTACCTGTCGGCCCAGGGTCTGATGGACCGCGACCGCGGGCGCCCCATGCAGCCCGACACGATCTTCCGCATCTACTCGATGACCAAGCCGATCACCTCGGTGGCGCTGCTGCAGCTCTACGAGCAGGGCCACTTCCAGCTCGACGACCCGGTCCACAAGTTTATTCCCGAGTGGCGGAATCTGCGGGTGTTCCAGAGCGGCAACCACCCGCACTTCCTGACCCGGCCAGTGAAGCGACCGATGACGATCCGCGACCTGTTCACCCACCAGTCGGGACTCACCTACGGCTTCATGGAGCGCACGAACGTGGACGCCGCGTACCGCAAGGTCGGCGTCGGCGGGCCACCGGTCGGCGGTAGCCTGCGGCAGATGATCGAGCAGCTCGCCGAGCTTCCGCTCGAGTTCTCTCCCGGCGAGGCCTGGAACTACTCCGTGGCGACGGACGTGCTCGCCTATCTGGTCGAGGTGATCTCCGGGCAAAGGTACGACGAGTACCTGCAGGAGCACATCACTGGGCCCCTGGGGATGGTCGACACCGGCTTCACCGTGCCGGCGTCCAAGGTCGACCGCTTCGCGGCCAACTACCGCCGCGACCGGAACAAGAAGCTGGTCGTGCTCGACGATCCACTGGCAAGTCACTACACCGAGGAGGTCAGCTTCTTCTCGGGCGGCGGTGGACTCGTGTCGACGGCGCACGACTACTACCGGTTCTGCCAGATGATGCTGAACGGCGGAAGCCTGGAGGGTGTGCGCATCCTCGGCCGCAAGACGGTTGAACTGATGACGATGAACCACCTCCCTGGCGGCAGCGACCTGACCGAGCTGGCGGTCGGCGCCTTCAGCGAGACGACCTACGAGGGCGTCGGCTTCGGCCTCGGCGTCTCCGTCACGCTCGACCTCGCCGTCGCCCAGGCGATCGGCGCCGTCGGCGAGTACGGCTGGGGCGGCGCCGCCAGCACCGCCTTCTGGATCGATCCGAAGGAGGACCTGATCGTCATCTTCATGGTCCAGTTCTGGATGTCGGGCACGTTCAACTTCCGCGGCCAGCTCAAGTCGATCGTCTACCCGGCGCTGACCTGAACCGAATCCGTGGTGGACAGCCCGCGTCCGACCTGCGAACCCGGCTTGCGAGGGAACGAGCAAGACGCGAACCAGTCCGTGCGCTCGTCCACCGGCGCACGGATGGAACGCCGCTCCGAGCAGCGCGAGGCGACCCTGCGACGAACGCGGCGCATCGAGAAGGCCGTCTCCTGGTCGCGGCTGGCCACCGTTCTTGTGGCAGCCGTACTGATCTGGTTGTCGGTCCAGGCGAAGCTCTTCCCCCTGGCTTGGGCGGCGGTGCCGGCGCTCCTCTTTCTGGTCCTCGTAGTCCTTCACGAGCGGGTTCTGCAGCGGGCCAACCGACTGGAGCGGGCGCAAGCCTTCTACCGCCAGATGCTCGACCGCCTGGGCGGCAACTGGCGCGCAGGGGGTCAGCCCGGATCACGCTTCGCCGACGAGCACGCCGAGCACGTCTACGCTTCGGACCTCGACCTGTTCGGGCCCGATTCCCTGTTCAAGCTGTTGAACCGGGCTCGAACGCGCGGCGGCGACGAACTCCTGGCGTCATGGCTGCTCCAGCCCGCGTCGCCCGATGTCGTGCGCAAGAGGCAGGAAGCCGTCCGCGAACTGGCGTCCCGCCTCGACTTCCGCGAGCATCTTGCCGTGCGCGGTCGGCTGGCGCGCACGGACATCGATCCGGAGGCTCTGCGCGCCTGGGCAGAGGGAGCCGTGAGCTCTTCCCTGCCCGGCGCCGGCGGCCGCGAGTTCCTGGTGCGCGCCCTGCTGGGTTTGGCCGCGGCCGCCAACCTCCTCACCGCTGCCGGCTGGATGATCTGGAACTGGGGGCCGTCGCCATTCCTGGCCGTGGCGATGCTGCAGATCCTCTGGAATCTCGCCATGCGCCGCCGTTTCTCGGCGGCCACAGGCGGGGTGACGCGGGCAAGCCGCGACCTCAACCTGGTTGCGTCCCTGCTGGAGGTCATCGAGCGCGCGCCGTTCGAGAGCAGCCGTCTGGTCGAGCTGGTCGAGCGGCTGCGGAGTGGCGATGGCGCCACCGCCTCCGGGAACGCCAGGCAACTCCAGCGGCTGGTCGACCTTCTCGACTCGATGCGGAACGCCCTCTTCGTCCCCTTCGGCCTGCTGCTGCTCTGGACGCCCCAACTCGCCTACGCGATCGACTCATGGCGCCGCCGCCACGGCGACCGGGTGGCGGTCTGGCTCCGGGTGCTTTCCGAGGTCGAAGCCCTAGCCAGTCTCGCCTCCCACGCGTTCGAGCATCCGAATCACACCTTTCCCACGCTGGTCGAGCCGGCAGGGAAGCGGCGCCCCCTGCTCGCCGGCAGACAGCTCGGGCATCCGCTGCTGCCCGAGGAGGACTGCGTGGCGAACGACGTCCACCTTGCCCGCCCGCCCGAGGACGGCAGCCAGACCGGCCCGCCGGCCCAGTGCCTGATCGTCAGCGGCTCGAACATGTCCGGCAAGAGCACGCTGCTCAGGACCGTCGGAACCAACGTCGTCCTGGCGCTTGCCGGCGCGCCGGTGCGCGCCCGGTCGCTGCGGTTGACGCCGCTGGCCATCGGATCTTCCATTCAACTCCGCGACTCCCTCGCCGAAGGCCGGTCCAGGTTCTACGCCGAGATCACGAAGCTCAAGTCGGTGCTCGACCTGACCGACCAGGCGACGCCGGTGCTGTTCCTGCTCGACGAGATCCTCCACGGCACCAACTCCCACGACCGGCGAGTCGGCGCCGAAGCCCTGGTCCGCGGCCTGCTCGACCGCGGCGCGATCGGACTCGTGACCACCCACGATCTCGCCCTCGCCCGGATCGCCGACGACTCGGCAGGGCCGTCACTGCGAAACGTTCACTTCAGGGACAACCTGTCGAACGGCGAGATCCAGTTCGACTACCGCCTGCGCGAGGGCACCGTCACGCGCAGCAACGCGCTCGACCTGATGCGCCAGGTCGGCCTGGACGTGTAGGCGCCGGAGGGAAGGTCGCCACGGAGCAAACAAAGAAGATGACCGGCACGAACGCACACGAAGACGATCCCAAGGCTCCCCGCACTCTGGAGCAGATCCTGACCGTCCTGGACCGCACGTCCGAACTGATGGCGCAGAACGAAGCGCGTGCGGCCAGACAGACCGCAGAAATCAGGGAGCAGATGAAGGAGACCGACCGGCGGCTCAGGAAAGCCGAAGAGTTGTTCACGTCCCAATGGGGCAAGCTGATGGAGAGCCTGGTCGAAGGCGACCTCGTCTCGCTGCTGAGGGAGCGGGGCGTTGCAGTGGACGAGACTTCTCAGAGACTCACGGGTCGTCGCAACGGAGAACACACCGAGTTCGACATCGTAGCCGCGAACGGCGCGGAGGTGGTCGTCGTAGAGGTCAAGACGACTCTCAGGCCGGAGGACGTGACCGACTTCCTGAGCAAGCTGGCCTGGTTCACGGACTGGTTCCCGACGTACCGGGAACGGCCGATCTACGGAGCAGTGGCATACCTCAAGAGCGACAGTTCGGTCACGAGGCACGCGGAGCGCCAGGGGCTGTTCGTCATCCGCGCCACCGGCAACAGCGCCAGCATCGTCAACGAGCCGGACTTCAAACCCCGCGCCTTCACCTGAACCCGCGGTCCAGAGGCTGAGGCCGCGGACTCCGTGAGCACAAGCAGCCGCTCGGCCCAGGGGTGTTGATTTTTCAACAGCCCTGGATTCAAGTCCCCGCCAACCAAGGTTCGTGGCAACCCAGACGGGAACCCGATTCGTCTTGAGGTATCCCGGATGGGCAGATTCACTCGGTTCCGGCGCTGCCGCGTCCGCCGGATCCACAAGGGGGTTCAATTTGAAGCTCAAGCACATCGTCATCGCCCTGTCGCTGATCCTCGCGACAATTCCGGCCGTCGCCTTCGCGCAAGGCGGGGACGGCCAGGACGCGGGCAGCACCAATGCGCGCGTCCACATCGTCGTCTTTGGCGCTACGGGAGACGGACCGCCGTGCGCCTGCGCAAGGGTCCACATCGTCCTTGTCGGACGTGAAGGCGCCCGGGATTCCGGAACCGCCGAGCGGCAACCGGATGGCGGGATCGTGCAGCAGGCGATCAGCCGTCTGGCTCCGCGAGTCTCGGCCAAGGTGGTGCGGTCCGCCGTAGCTGCCGCGTTTCGCCTGGCGCTCTGAAGAAACCTGGGATCGCGGGTGCGATGCTGGTAGCGGTCTGAACGACTGTTGAGCGAACCAGCCGCCAGCACGCTCCCGCGACGAATCCCCTTGGGCGCCGTTCCTGTTGAACTCAGGAACGGCGCTCTTGCTCTTGGGCGAGCCTGGGGAACGGCCGCCGCGGCTACGAAGGCCATTCCGCACAAGAGAAATCGGGAAGCACCGCGTAGCGCTGGGGCGCACGCGGCACCTATGTGGGTATAGTCGGCAGTGGCGGCCCCGGGGCAGGTCGTCGACAAACGCCAGTTTCAGCCGCCTACCACGTTGCACTCCTAATCGCGTAGAATCGGGTTACCAGTGACCTCCACAGTTCTTCCCTTCCACTCGTCGCCTGAGCCGGCGTTTATCCCGGAGCGTGTTCCCGCGCCCGACGTGGAGACGTGCGCGACCGACGTGACCGAGGACTTCGAGACGCTCAGGGACCGCGGGCGCGACCTGGTCGCCAAGGGGTCGTACCGGGAAGCCGCCGCCGTCTATCGCCAGGCTGTTGAGGTCGCCACCGCCGCGGGCGAAGCCGACCTCGCCGACGAGGCGCTCTGCGGTTGGGGCGCGGCGGAAACGGAACTCGGCAACGGCGTCGAGGTCATGCCGGAGCTTCGGAGAATCCTGCTTGGCAGCGCGGTCGATCACAACCGCTGGCTGGCTGCCTACACGGTCGCCCGCGCTCACGAGTTGCAGGGAGAGATCAAGAAAGCGCTGTTCTACGCCCAGCTGTCCCGTGACATTTCCGCCTACGTTGATCGGCAGGGGCTGACGGGCGGCTCGTACAACCTCCTCGGCAACCTCCATGTGTCCGAGGGCAGAGAGTCGGAGGCTGCAGCCTGCTATCGAGCGGCGCTCCGAAACGCCGAAGATGCACCGCCGACATGGACAGCCGGTGCTGAGGGGAACCTGGGCTACTGCCTCCTTGCTGCCACGGTCGGCGGCAAGAACCTGAGCCGCGCCACGATGCGCGAGGCCCTCAAGTTGATCTACCGGAGCCTCCGCACGTTCCGGCGCGAAGAGGCTATCCAGTACACGGTGCTCCCGCACCTTGACCTGTGTTTCGCGCATTTGGAGTTGAAGCGGTCAGCTTCCGCGAGACGGCACGGACAGCGCGCGCTTGAGCTAGCGAAACGGTACGAAGATGCCGCAGTGATCAAGAACAGCCTCTATCTGCTCGGCCAAGTCGCCCTGTTGGAAGGGGACACGGAAGCGGCGCGCCGGTGTTTTGGCGAACTGGGGCAGCGCTTCTATCCCGGTCACGCCGAACTGACGGACATGTTGGTGGCACTCGACCTTCGCCAAGTAGTGAATCTGAGGGCGTGATGAAGAAGGGCATCCGCATCAGCTTCACCGAAACGCCATTCCGTTGCGGAGCGGTGGCATTGCTGCTTCTGCTGCTGGCCGGTGGCACAGCCCAGGCCGAAGACAGCGCTCCGGTTCTGGGACACAGCGGTGAAATCTACAAAGTGACGGTCGGAACGTACGGCGAACTCTTCGCGGACGGTTCCGAGGCGTCCTCGGACGCCGAAGTCCTGCGACTCGAGGCGCGGCGGGGCTCGGGAACAGTCGAGCACTACCTTGTACCCGGCAGCGGAGCGGACGGCAGTGACAGGACGCCGTCCCTGTCCTTCGACGCGGCCACGGGTCGGCTCTACGTCGTCTGGTCGAGCAACAACACTTCGACCCTGACCCGGATCAACCTGGCGTCCTTCGACGGCAGCGACTGGGCTGAGACGATCGAGGTCTCGGGCAACATCTACAGCGACAAATCGTCCCCGCGGGTCGCCGTCACTCACGACCGCTTCGAACTCGCGAACGGGGACGATGGCGCGTCGAGCACGCGGACCGTTCTCCATGTCGTCTGGTCCGAAACCACGACGGACGGTGAGAGGGTGATGTACGCACCGGTCGTGCTCATCGACGGCGAGCTTGCCTCGACGTGGCGCCGTGTTCATCGGCTGAACGACTACGTGTCGCAGGAACTGATCGAGGACCCATACGACGGCGAGGTGCCGTCGAGTCTGCTCAAGGCCCCGACCGTAGACGCAGCCTCCGAGTCCAACGCTGTGGTCATTGGTTTCGCCGACAGCGCCAGCAGAGCTCTCGTCCAACTCGAGCTCTCGACGCCGGCGACTGAGCTCGCCGAACTTGCTGGCAGTCTGGCCGACCACCTGGAATCCACCAACCTGTGCCAACGGATCGAGAATGGTGAGCAGGACGCGGTAGCGAGAGTCGCCGAGGCCGCGCGCATACACATAGTCATCGTCGGCCGCCGGATTCGCAGCCGTGTGCTCAGCCCCTTGGCGCAGGATGTAGAGAACGTGCTGGTCGATCGCGCCGAAGAACTGTGCGACGAAGGCGGTCTCAGTAGCGTCTCGAGTGCTGCCCGAATTCACATAGTCATCGTCGGTGCCCGGTCCCAGGAAGGCGATCTACTGGAAGAGACCACGAGCGGCGACGGCCACGTTCTCCTCGCCGCCGCCCAGCCGGTCGGCGACGACTACGTCCAGCACCTTGCCCGGTTGCAGGTCAAGTCGGAGCGCGCGGCCCCCACGATCGGAGAAGGACAGCCGAAGATCTTCGTCTCGCCCAATGGCACTGGCGCGGTGGTCGTCTGGGAAGGTGAGACCTCGATGACCTACGTCGAAACCGTCGCCGGCGCGTCCGCGGACGATGCCTGGAGCGAGTCCTTCAGCCTCCAGATCGGCGACGACCTCTCGCGGTCCGAGGCCTACTCGATCCTCCGCGAACGCGCCCGCTCGCTCGAGTAGCCCGCCTCCGGGCGAAAGGTCACCGGGCACTGTCGAAAGGCCGAACCGCCTTTCACGATGGCTCCGGCGTGCAAGGCCGCGCGTCCAGCGCGCTGACCAGGCCCCAGCCCGACGCCGTCCAGCCCGTGCCGGGGCTCAGGGGGAGGGGTCCCAGCGGACTCGAAGCGAGCGACGCACGACGCCGCTTCAGCCACCGACGCCCAACCGGAGCGAGCGTAGTGGAGTGAGCGCACAACCCCCCGCCATCCGAACAAGCGCGAACGGCCGCTGGGACCCCTCTCCCTGAGCCCCGGCGCGGGCGGGTGCAGCCGAGCCCCGGCACGGGCGGGTGTCTCGCCGACGCCCGTCGGCGCGTCGCCTACGGACCCGCGCTGACGACGGACCCTGCCCCGCCGCGGAGTTCCCGGAGAAGCGCGTCGCGGTGCCGGAGAAAGGCGGGCAGCACGGCCTCCGCCAGCGGCGGAACCGCCTCGTTGACCAGGGTGGCCGGATCGATCCAGCGGCCGTTGCGTTGCACCCGGTAGTCGAGATGGGGAGCGGTTGAGAGACCGCTCGTACCGACGTACCCGACCACCTGACCCTGCTGAACACGGCGGCCACTTCGAATCCCCTCCGCAAAGCCGGACAAGTGGAGATAGGAAGTCACGTAGCCGTTGGCATGACGCAGACGGACCGTTCGGCCACCGCCGCCACGCATGCCTGCCGAGACGACGGTGCCGTCGGCGGTCGCCCGCACCGCGGTTCCGGTCGGCGCGCCGTAGTCGACACCGTAGTGGGGCATGCGCCGCTTCAGGATCGGATGGAAGCGATTCATGGAGAACCGCGATGTGACCCTGGAGTATGGGAGCGGTGAGCGGAGGAACTGCCGTCGTAGCGGCTGCCCCTCGCCATCGTAGTAGCGGTTGGGCGCGGTCGCCGCCACCGCTACGCCAGCCTCCGGCGCCGTGCCTTCGGCGACCTCGTCACCGCTGAATCGGTACGCCTCGACCCAGTGTTCCCGGTTCCGGTAGCGCAGCGCATGAATAGCGGCGACACCCTCGACCTTGCCGTCAAGCAGCAACTCGTCGTAGAGAAGCTCGAAGCGGTCGCCAACCCGAAGATCGCGGTTGAAGTCGAGGTCCCACTGCAGCACCCGCGCCATGCTGTTCGCGAGACTGGGAGGGCCGCCGGCCCGACGAATCGAGGTCTCGAGCGCACCTCGCAATTCGCCACTGACCGACCGCCGCACATGCACCCTCCGGTAGGGACGGTACCGACTACTCCAGACGCCGTTCGTTCGCTCAGCGACGACGACGCCCTGGCCCCGGCGCGGCAGGCTGATGCCCACCAACTCACCGCCGGAGCGGACCATGGAGAAGACCGGGTCACGGGCTCGGAGCCTCCGTGGATCGAGCACTTCGCTTACCGCCGTCGACGCCTGGTACAGCTCGGAGTCGGGGACGCCCGCTCGCAGCAGGACACGGTCCAGCGTATCGCCGCTTCGAATCTGGTTCTCCAGCGGGAAGGGCACCTGGTCCAGGGCCGTCGCATCCAGGTCGAGGACCGCAGCGGACTCCGTCGCAACGTCGAGGTGCCCGGTGCCGACAACCACCTTCTCGGGGCGCGGCCGCAGCCCTTGCCACCCGAGCAACCCACTCAGACCGACCAATGCCGAAACGCCAATCCAGCGCGTAGGTCGCCTCAAATGCATAAGTGAACGGTTCGCCAGGGACGGACGAGTTCCCTATTCTGCCACGTCACAGCGACTTTGGCACAGGCCGGACCTGGCTACTTGTTGCGCCTGGAGCTCAGAAAAGCAACGTCGCCGTCGTCACGCCGCATCCTGCCTGGACCGCATCTTCCGGGGCGTGCCGGAACGGATGTAGCCGTGCTCGCGCCCGTAGCGCAGCAGGACCGCCTCCAACTTGCGTCGGCCCCGGTAGAGCCGGCTCATCACCGTTCCCAGCGGGATTCCGAGCCGGTCGGCAATCTCGCGGTACGACAGTCCCTGCAGATCCGCGAGTTCGACGGCGGTCCGGTAGTCCTCAGGCAGAGCCTCGAGAGCCCTCTTGACGTCCTGATCCAGGTCGCCTTCCAGGAGGTCTTCTTCAGGTGTCAAACCGCGGGCGGTCAACGGCGACTCGAGGAGCTTCCACTCGAAGGCGCCCTCGATGTCGTCGAACGAGTTCTTCAGCGGCTGCCGCTGGCGCTTGCGGTATCGGTTGATGAACGTGTTCTTGAGGATCTTGAACAGCCAGGCCTTGAAGTTCGTCCCTTCCTGGAATTTGTCGTAGTACTTGTACGCTCGAAGATAGGTCTCCTGGATCAAGTCTTCGGCGTCCTGCCGGTTTCTGGACATCCGATACGCCGTACTGTAGAGGCTGTCCATGAAGGGCAGCACCTCGGCATCGAAGTTCCAACCACCACTGTGATCGGCCATCGCGTTCATCTCTACCTCCCCGCCGCGCATGTTGGACCGCGGCACCTTCGACAGCGAGGGGCAGCACATTCGATGCCAAGTCCCCCGACAAGAGTCGACGGGGCGCTTCTTCTATTCCCGGCCGGGGTTTCGGGCGCTCCACAGCTCACCCGAGCGAGGCGATTCGGAACCTGCGTCCAGTCCTAGACGGCCAAGATGGCCGGAGCGTGCCGGAATTGAGTCGCGTGCCCCTTGCCCACGAGCACGGGAACGCCCGCCGGGAGCCCGTCCTGCCGGACCCCTCAGCGGGCGTTGCAACACGGCGCAACACGGCGGCCGCGCAGCTTCCGTCGTGCCGGCCGCTAACCGCCGATGAACCCTGCGCCGCGGAGTGCGATGACCAAGGCGTAGATGACGACGGACTCCATGAAGGCCAGACCAATGAGCAGCATGACCTGGATTCGACCGCCGGCTCCAGGATTGCGGGCCAACCCGGCGCAGGCCTCGCCGGTCGCACGACCCTGGCCGATGGCGCCGCCGGCCGCGGCGATGCCAATCCCGAGGGCGGCCCCAAGGGCGGCGAGATTACCGGCTCCGGCGCCCCCCTCACCGTCCTGCGCCAACGCCGGAGCAGCGAACAGGGTGAGGAGAACGGCCACGAGAAAGACCAGCTTCTTTGACTTCTTCATTTCCTGAAAGTCCTCTTAGTGTGCCGACGCCTCTGCCTCGGCGATGTAAACGGTGGTCAACATGATGAAGATGAACGTCTGAAGAGTGGCGCCCAGGAGCCCCAGCGCCATGATCGGCAGCGGCACCGCGAGCGGGATCAGACCGAAGACGACGGCCGCCGCGAGATGCTCGCCGAAGATGTTCCCGAACAGACGCATGCCGAGCGACAGCACGCGGGCGGCGTGGGTGATGATCTCGAGCGGAATGAAGAGCGGCGCGAGAAAGATGAGTGGACCCGCGAAGTGTTTGAAGTAGCGCAGCCCGTTCCGACGAAGGCCGAACAGGTGGTAGAGCACGCAGGCCGTAATCGAGAGCGCGAAGGTCACGTTCACGTTCTGCGTCGGAGGCTGGAGAAAGAAGAGAGCCCCCGACAGGTTGCTGACGAAGATGAAGAACGCGAAGGAGGCGATCAGCGGCAGATGCCGCGAGCCGCCCTCGCCGACCGTCTCCTCGAGCAGGTTGCGCATCCAGGACAGAAGCAGCTCGATGAGCTGCTGCAACTTGCCGGGATCGTCCCTTTTCAGGCCACGCGACACGGTCACACCCAGCACCGTCACCACGGTGAAGACGAACAGGGCCATGACCACATGGTCCGGCACCTCGTGAGGGAGGTTCTCACCGGCCCCGGCGAGGTCCACCGCCCCCTGCCAGACGGCGTTCACGGGCTTGTAGAGGATCGAATGTTCTCCAGCGGCCATGACGATTGAACTCAGGAAGTGAAGGTAGGTGGAGGCAAGTGAAGGTAGGTGACCGTTGCTCGAACGGGCTGGGTGATCGTGCGCGAGGCTGCCTTGGTTCCGTCTTGAAGGAGCCGTGTCTCGCCTGGGTCAGCAGGCTAGCGAGCCGACGTGAACCGGCCCGCCAACTCGGAGATCAGCAGTGCCAGCGGCACAACCGAGAATCCCAAGATCAGCGCGATGAACTCCCTTGACCCCACCAGAAGGGCCGCAACGATGAAAGCGCTCAACAACGAATAGCGGAGAACGATAAACAGAACGTTCTTGGCGCCAAGACGCCCGTCAGCGCGAGGCTCCAACGCGCGAACCTGCATCTCCAGGCCACGGAAGCTGAAACTACTGACGAGCCCAGCGGCTGTCAAGGTGATGGCGGCACTCAGGCTCCAGACAGAGGCGAGCGTACCTCCAACAGCGGTCACGACCAGGGCGCAGCGGAGGACGCGCCTCGACATGAGGCCGAGTTCATCGTCGTCGCCACCGCGTGCGCCGAAGAACCGGGCCAGACCGGCTTCCCCCGGACGCCCAGCGCCGGATGGCAGGTCACCGGAGGTCCGTGTCACCGTCTTCCTCGTCGGCGTTCAGTCGCTGAACGACCTGGTACACGTTGTAGAAGCCTGCCACAACGCCGAAGAGCCCCCCGATCAGCGCGCCGGCATTCGCCGCATCGAACCAACCCCCGATCGTCCTGCCTGCCAGGAAGCCGAGAGCCGAGGCCACCGGAAACACGAGCCCAATGGTGGCGACATCAAGCAGGCGGCGCGGCAGGCGCATTCCAGGGACCTCGTGGCGGAATGCCGCTACGCCCTCGAGTCCCACAACACATCGGTCTCGCCACGCATCAGGTTCTCGTAGCGGGCCATCACGAACAGGGCGTCCGAGAGTCTGTTGACGTAGGTCAGGGCGGGGCCGCCTACTGTCTCAGTCGCCGCAAGAGTCACCAGGCGCCTTTCCGCACGCCGGCAGATGGTGCGTGCCAGATGGAGAGCAGCGGCAGCCGGGCAACCCCCGGGCAGGACGAAGTTCGCCAACGGCTCCAGCTCTTCCTGCAGTTCGTCGATCGTCTTCTCCAAGGCTTGGACATGTCGCTCCTCGATGCGTGGGACCGTGGGAGCGTCGCCGTCCGGGGGCACACAGAGATCCGATCCGAGGTGAAACAACTCCTGCTGCACGCGGCACAGGCAACCGCCGACCCGTGCTGAGACGCCGGCAGCGACGGCTACGCCAACTGCCGAGTTCAGCTCGTCAACCGCTCCATACGCCTCGACACGGGCGGAGTCCTTGCGAACCCGGACCCGAATGCCCAGACCGGTCGTTCCGTCATCGCCGGTCCGCGTATAAACGCGCGTGATCCGCGGCAAAGGGGTTTCCCAGCGCCAGCTAGACGTCGTCCCGGATCGCGCCTTCGACCGGGCTGCTGGCGCCCTCGGTGTAGATGCCGCCGGTCAACTCGAAGGACTCGACAGCACGCTCACGGAGACGCTCAAGGGCCTCGTCGAAGTTGTCCGGCGTCATCTCCTCATCGCAGAAGGAGCAGCAGCTCTCCCACGTGAAGCCGAGGCCATCCACCTGCTTGCGGCCGCCTGGTGTGACCTCGTCGGTGATCGGACACCAGATCGTGCTCATCGCCAGCATGAAGTTGTTGACGTAGCGCTCTTCCGCTGCCTTGGAAGCGTAGCCGTCGGGATCGCCTGCGAAGGCCGACTTGACACCAGCCTCGCTGCTTCGGTATGCCACGCCGGCGTGAGCCCAGGTCTCGCCGTTGGCGGCGGAAGGCACGAGCTTGACCGGACAGAGATCGGTCGACTTGACCGCCTCCGCGATCTTCACCTTGCCGAGGTCGACCGCGTCGGGCGGCAACTGGGCGGCAATCGGCGCCACCCAGAGAAGCGCCACCAGGAGCACGGTGAAACGAAGAACTGAACGGCCAGAAACGAGCTTGATCGGCATGGATTGAGTCCCTCCGCGAAGCTGAGAGTCGAGAGCGAGGCGCCGGACATCGGCGCTCTCTACGTCAAACAGGACGCAACAGTATAGCAATCTGTTCCGGTACTCCGAAGGGATTCTCAGAGGATCTCCCAGTTCCTGAGGAGTGCGGGTCCGGCTATCAGGCTGGTACGCTGTTCCGCCGTGACCCGAGCCCCGGCAGCATGAGACTCCACCTGCCTGGGGGCCGCCGGACCGGCTTCATCGCGGTGGGCATCTTGGCCGGCCTTGGAGGCGCGGCCGTATTCGCCGCGGTTGCCTCCGCGCAGGAGGCCCACGGGGGGGAGGGCAGCCTGCCTGCGACGGTCCAGGCCTCATCGAGCGACGACCTGGACAAACGCCACGCCCAGTGGCTCGGCGAAGTCGCGGCCATCATGACCCCGGAGGAGCGCGAGCTCTTCCTCCGGCTCACAAGGGACTACCAGCGCGACGCCTTCGTACGGAAGTTCTGGCAGGTCCGCGACCCGGTTCCGAAGACCGGCCGCAATGAGATGCGCGAGCGCTGGGACGAGAGGGTGGCCTACGCCCGCAGCAACTACGGCGGGCTTACCGACGCCCGTTCGCAGGTGCTGCTGCTTCACGGTGAACCGAACCGGATCGTCCAGGTCCGCTGCACCACAACGAGGATCCCGGCCGAGATCTGGGTCTACCAGGGCAGTGACCGTGTACGGTTTCGCTTCCTGCTGATCTTCGTGCGGGCCCGGGGTCTGGGCGACGCCCGTGTCTGGGCGCCGGGCCGCGGCGACATTCGCGGGCTCATCGAGGGCGCGAAGGGCTGCATCAACGGCCACCTGCTGGAAGACATCGCAGACCAGGTGCGGAGCCTCGGCGGCGACTACTCAAGTCAACTGGCGCGGGTGCTGGCGAGACCCCGACCTCGCAACGAGGAGTGGGTGGCGGCCTTTGCCGCCACGTCCACCGACCTGCCTCCGGCCGCGCCCCTGTTCGAAGCAGAGGTCGAATACGACTTCCTTGGCCGCTTTCAGAGCCGTACCGTGGTCCAGGGGCGCGTCAGTGTCGATCCCTCAGCGGTAGCAGTCGGCGAGTTTGCCGGATACCGCTCCAGGGATCTCCTCCTGGTCGGCGAAGTGATCAGGAACCAGGAGCTGTTCGAGTCGTTCCGCTACAAGTTCGGCTTTCCGGCAGCCGAAGGTCAGTCCCCGGGCATCGGACGCGGGCTGCTCCTGCCCTTTCAACGCTACCTGCGCCCAGGGGAGTACCGGCTCATCCTGCGGCTCGAGGACATCAACGGCGGCGTGTTCTTTCGCGGCGAACAGGATCTCGCTGTGCCGAAGCTGTCCCACCGCGCACCGCTCACCCAGTCCGACACCGACGGCGAACGGTTGCTCGCGGAAGCGGCCCGTACCGTGGGTTCGGAATCGGTCCGGATCCGGCTTCTCAAACCCGCGGGCGAGATTCTCTCGGGCCTGGTGCGCTTCGACGCGGTCGTCGAGGGTGAACGAGTGTCGGCAGTCTCCTTCGTGCTCGACGACACCCAGGTCCTCAGGAAGGCCCAGCCGCCCTTCAGCGTTGAGCTCGACCTCGGCGATTTTCCGCGTCCCCGCACCCTACGCGTCGAGGGCCTGGGCGACGAGGGTGACCTGTTGGCCTGGGACGAACTCGCGATCAACGCGGGCGAACACAACTTCTCGGTCCGGCTGATCGAACCGCATCGGGGCCAACGCTACGTGTCGAGCCTGCGGGCGCGAGCGGATGTCGATGTGCCGGAAGGAGCAACTCTGGACCGGCTCGAGTTCTATCTGAACGAGAACCTGACCTCCACGCTGTACCAGGAGCCCTTCGTCCAGCCGGTTCAACTTCCATCGTACGCCGGCGTCTCCTACGTCCGCGCCGTCGCGCACCTGAGCGACGGCAACACGGCCGAGGATCTCGTGTTCATCAACTCCCCCTCCGACATCGAACAGGTCGAGGTCCAGTTCGTAGAGCTCTTCATCTCGGTTGAGGACCGTAGGGGGCGTCCAATCGACGGCCTGGAAGAGGGCGACTTCACCGTGTTCGAGGACGGCCAGCTTCAGGCTGTCAGCCGCTTCGAGCGCGTCGTCGACCTGCCGATTCATGTCGGCGTCCTGATCGACAACTCAGCCTCCATGCGTGACTCTCTCGACATCACGCGCCGGGCGGCGCTCGGATTCTTCGAACAAGCGTGACTCCGCGAGACCGGGCTGCCGTCATCACGTTCAACCGGTTTCCGCTACTGGCCGTCCGCCTCACCAACGATCTGAGGGAGTTGGGAAGCGGCCTTGCGGGTCTTGTGGCCGAAGGTCAGACGGCTCTCTACGACAGTCTCATCTTCAGCCTCTACCATTTCGCCGGCGTTACCGGTCAGCGAGCGATCCTCCTACTCTCCGACGGCAAGGACGAGGTTTCCCGCTTCTCCTTCGAGGACACGCTCGAGTACGCCCGCCGTGCCGGAGTCACCATCTACGCGATCGGCCTGGGAATCGATGAGGCGGGCGTCAGGCGGCGACTGGACCGGCTGAGTACCCAGACCGGCGGCAAGAGCTACTTTGTTCGCGACCCGGACTCGCTAGACGAGATCTACGCCAACATTCAGCGCGAACTCCGGTCCCAGTATTTTCTGGCCTACCAATCCAACAGCACACGAACCGACGACGGTTTCAGGCGAATCAAGGTCGACATTCACCGGCCGAGCGCCCAAGCCAACACCATGAGCGGCTACTACCCCTAGCTACAGCTAGACCGAGAGCCGGTGGCGAACTGTCCGGAAGAACTCCTCCCGGCGCGCCGCGTCCTCGCTGCCGTGCGGCCAAACCAGCGAGGTCAGCGGCACTGCCAGCAACGGGATGAACGTCGTCGGATACGAGGGATCCACTCCCTCGCCCCCGTTCACGAAGGCCCAGTGAAGAAGCCGGCGAAACGCCGAAGAGGTCTCGGTCGTCTTCGGCCAGTAGAGGACGTAGCCGAGCGCGACGGCGGGTGGAACGACCATGGCAAAGCCCACGAGCAGCAGATCGAGGACCGAGCTGATCTTCGCCTGCCAGGCGATCAGCCCCGCGACCAGACCGTAGATCACCGTGGCAACCCGGTAGGATCGCAACTCCTTGGCGCCCCGGAAGCGGGCAGGCAACCAGTCCCGCACGATCATCGTCGCGCTCGAGAGCAGTATCGGACCACCCGACGAGATCACTGCCGCGAGAATCGCGGCAAGGGCGATCCCGGCCAGCCAGGGCCCCGTGTCGAATCGCCAACTGCGTGATCATCTGGTAGTTCCTGAGCCCACTGTTCAGCCCGTAGCGCGCCAGGGTCAACGCCCCGATCCAACCAGCCAGCACCGGCATCACCGCTGCCACCAGGCCACCGACCAAGAAGGCCGGTATGAGGCTGGACTCCTTTCTCGCCGCCACCGAGAAGTTGACATACACCGAGGCCGCCGGCGTGTGGACCGTCGCCGAGAAGAACATGGCCAGCACTGCGCCCCAACCGGCGCCGACGAAGCTCCACCACACTGTCGGGTCCACCTCGGTACCGGTCAGCCGGCCGTCGATCGCCTCAGAAACGCCGGCGAATCCTCCCAGCTCGGCCGTTCCGACCAGCCCCACCAAGAGAAGCCCCAGGATGATCACGCTGCAGTGAATCAGGTTGGTGACCGCCGATCCCCATATCCCACCAAGAGAGGTGTAGACGATCAGCAGGAAGGCGCCGCTCATCACGCAGACCCCGAAGGGGAGGTCGGTCACTGCGTACACAATCGTGCCGATCACGAACGGCTCGAGGACGTTGACGATCAGGTACTCCGTCTGAACGCACAAACTGGTCAGGACCTGACAGCGCCTCGAGCCGAAGCGTCGCAGGAACACCTCCGCCACCGTTCTGACCCGCTGGCGCCGGAACGGCACGGCAAAGAAGCATCCCACCAGCGCCAGCGCCAGCAGCGTGTTGACCGCGTACCCAAAGCGACCACAAGCCCTGGTTCACGACGTCGCCAGCCACACCATAGGTGCCGACGCCCCCGATCCTCGTACCCGCCACACCGACAGCCACCAGCAGGAGCCCCATCCGGCCATCCGCCACCGCCCACGCCGACCCCGCCCCCGTTGCGCCTGGCAAGGACACTGCCCACCACCGTCACTCCGACCAGGTAGGCCACAATCACAGCAAGAACTGTTGTCTCCAAGACCCCTACCCTCCTCCTTGAAACAGCATGGCGCCGGCCCCATCGCGCGACGGGAGCTTGGACCCGCAACTCCACCCCACCGCCAGCCTGCGCGCTCAGCCTGCGCGCTCTAACGGCCCGCGGTTCCCGTCCCTGCACCACACCCTGCTACACGAAGAAAGCCCCCGGCGGGCGTTAACCCGCCGGGGGCTGAAAGGATCCCGGCAACGACCTACTCTCCCACACCGTCGCCGGTGCAGTACCATCGGCGCTGCGGAGCTTAACTGCCGTGTTCGGAATGGGAACGGGTGTTTCCTCCGCGCTACGGTCACCGGAAATCGCAGAAATCCAGACGGAGCCGTCTCCACGGCTCCGTCACTGAATCGAATCCTCTAGGGTGTCACCTCCGTGACGGGTCCCGTCACGGAGAAACCTAAGCGTCCAAGTCCCGAGTGCAGCAATCTTCGAAAATGGTCAAGCCGAACGACCGATTAGTACGGGTTAGCTGAACGTCTCGCAACGCTTACACGCCCCGCCTATCAACCTGGTAGTCTACCAGGGGTCTTCAGGGATACCTCATCTCGAGGCTGGCTTCCCGCTTAGATGCTTTCAGCGGTTATCCTTCCCGAACATAGCTACCCAGCTGTGCCGCTGGCGCGACAACTGGTGCACCAGAGGTTCGTCCGTCCCGGTCCTCTCGTACTAGGGACAGCTCCTCTCAAGTATCCTACGCCCACATGAGATAGGGACCGAACTGTCTCGCGACGTTCTAAACCCAGCTCACGTACCACTTTAATCGGCGAACAGCCGAACCCTTGGGACCTGCTTCAGCCCCAGGATGTGATGAGCCGACATCGAGGTGCCAAACCGCCGCGTCGATGTGAACTCTTGGCGGCGATAAGCCTGTTATCCCCGGAGTACCTTTTATCCGTTGAGCGATGGCCCTTCCATACGGAACCACCGGATCACTAAGTCCTACTTTCGTACCTGCTCGACTTGTAGGTCTCGCAGTCAAGCTCCCTTTTGCCTTTGCGCTCTGCGGCTGGTTTCCAATCAGCCTGAGGGAACCTTCGAGCGCCTCCGTTACTTTTTAGGAGGCGACCGCCCCAGTCAAACTACCCGCCTGACACTGTCCCCGACCCGGATCACGGGCCTGGGTTAGATCTCCAATACGCTAAGGGTGGTATTTCACAGTTGACTCCACCGAAACTAGCGTCCCGGCTTCAAAGTCTCCCACCTATCCTACACATAACGCATCAGGGATCAGTGCCAAGGTGCAGTAAAGGTTCACAGGGTCTTTCCGTCTTCATGCGGGTAACCGGCATCTTCACCGGTACTACAGATTCGCTGAGCCCCCTGTGGAGACAGTGCCCAGATCGTTACGCCATTCGTGCAGGTCGGAACTTACCCGACAAGGAATTTCGCTACCTTAGGACCGTTATAGTTACGGCCGCCGTTTACCGGGGCTTCAATTCTGAGCTTCGCTGACCCGAGGGCCTGCTAACACTTCCTCTTAACCTTCCGGCACCGGGCAGGCGTCAGACCCTATACGTCGTATTCGACTTAGCAGAGTCCTGTGTTTTTAGTAAACAGTCGCCTGGGCCTTTTCACTGCGACCGCCAACAGCTCGGAGGGCGAACCTCGTCACCACCGGCGGCACACCTTCTCCCGAAGTTACGGTGTCAATTTGCCGAGTTCCTTCACAGGGGATCACTCAAGCGCCTTGGGATTCTCTCCCCGTCTACGTGTGTCCGTTTGCGGTACGGTCGCCCCGCTCTCTGCTTAGAGGTTTTTCCTGGCAGCATGGATTCAGCGACTTTGCGGGCCGAAGCCCTCGCGATCGCGCCTCAGCGTTACGGAGCCGCGGATTTTCCTACGGCTCCCGCCTACACGCTTCAACCTACACTTCCAATCGTAGGCTCGCCTATCCTTCTGCGTCACCTCATCGTCATAACGAGAACGGAACGGTACAGGAATGTTGACCTGTTTCCCATCGACTACGCTTTTCAGCCTCGCCTTAGGGGCCGACTAACCCTGAGCGGATTGACCTTCCTCAGGAAACCTTA